>JBOGJF010000704.1:0-2605 GCA_050747785.1 Vicinamibacteria bacterium | reverse complement strand
ACGCCGGGCTGCTCCAACTTCACGCCTTCCGCGAGCCCACCGCGGCCTACCAGCACCTCGTGGACGCCCTCGATCTGAATCCCGGACAGGATATAGAAGCTCTGGTCCGAGAAGGACTGACCGAGATTGCCCGCATGCAGAAGTTCCAGACCCGGGGCCGCGAACTGCGCCGCTGAGCGCAGATCCCGGTTGCGTTCTCGCGTCTTCTTTGGTAACCTGTTGATATCATAAAAGATAACTGAATAAAGGCGTCTAGCGCGCTTGCCCTAGAGCCGGCCCGGTCTATCGACGCCACGAGCCGTGCTGACCCTGCCGGATAGCGGCTCGTTGATTTTTAGGAGGTAGGATCGTTGCCACCCTCGGATCTGCCGCGGCTCCGCTACGGCTCCACTTGACTGGCCAAGCTCGACCGCCTCGGGTGGGCGGGCGGTTTGGCCTTTCGCGCGTTCGGCGCCTGCGTCGGTATTCGTGTGAGCGACCCCGCCGTGCTCGATCGGATGGAGAGCTTGTTGCCGCCGGGATGGAAGCCAGCGAAGTCGCGAGTCGTAGACCGTCTGTATTCGCTGCGCGTCGGGGACGCGAATCCGAGCGGGAGGATCCGTCGTTTCCACTTGCTCTACGCGGACATCGAAAGAATCGGACGGGGCACGGATTTGGAAGAGACACTGGAGCTGCTTGCATCCGACCTACAGCTCTACGTCGCGGAAGCATCGCCGACACGAGTCTTCACCCACGCCGGCGTCGTGGGCTGGCGCGGTCGCGCCGTGGTGTTCCCGGGAAGGACATTCACCGGAAAGACGACGCTCGTCGCGGCACTCGTCAAGGCCGGTGCGACCTACTATTCCGATGAGTACGCGGTGTTCGACTCGCAAGGGCGCGTGCACCCCTATCCGCGGCCCCTTTCCATCAGAGATCAGAAAGGGGGCCGCTTCAGGAGCTATACGGCGGAAGAGCTCGGGGGATCGGTTGGGTCCAAGCCGTTGCCAGTGGGTTTGGTCGTGGTGAGCGAATACAAGCCGGGCGCCTGCTGGCGACCACGCGCCCTTTCGCCCGGCCAAGCGACGCTCGCGCTCTTGGCGAATACCGTCTCGGCACGCGTGCGCCCGAAGGAGGCACTGGCCACGTTACGGCGTTCAGTACGCCGCGTCCCGATTCTGATGGGAGCGCGGGGCGAGGTGGAGGACATGGTGCAGACCGTCCTGTCACTATTGGATGAGGCTGCCTGAACCAAGGAAGCGGAACCATGAGCAACAAAATCAGCAAACCGAAACGCAGAAAACACGGGGTCGCCGTACAGACCTTTGCCGACGAAGTCCTGGTCTACGACCTGGAGCGCCACCGCGCTCATTGTCTCAATCAAGTGGCGGCCGTCGTCTGGCGTCACAGCGACGGGAAGACGACCGTTCCGCAGCTCGCGCGCGTCCTCCGAGAGGAGCTCGAGGTTCCCGCCGACGCCGAGCTCGTTCGCTATGCCGTCGATCGCCTTGCGAAGGCCCATCTGCTGGAAGATCCGGCGCCGGTTGCCCGGTACTCCCGAAGAGAGTTCATCGAGCGTCTGAGGAAGCTCGGGCTCGCGGCGTCCGTGGCTCTCCCTGTCGTGAGCTCGATCGTCTCTCCGACTCCCGCGCATGCCTTGAGCTGTATTCCCAACAACGCGTGTGCGGGTCGGCCGAATTGCACGCCATGCAATAACCCGGGCGGGAGCTGTGCGGGCTGGAAGTGCTGTAACGGTGTATGTCGCTCCCCGGGGCAGGCGGCAGCCTGCGGCTGCTGAGGTTCACCGTGCAGAATGCGAACGAGTTGAGGCTCCTCGTCACCTCGGCACGTCTCTTCATGGGGATGGGCCGGGATGACGAAGTCATCGGGTGTCTGAGCCCGCAGCTCGACTGGGATGCGCTTTCCGACCTGGCGGCAAGGGAAGGAATGAGCGGGATCGTAGCCGTTCAGCTGGAGCGCCTGACGCGAACCCACCATCTCAGGCTTCCCCTAGAGCCCTTCACGCGAGCTCTTCGAGGCACCTTCGCGACGAACGGCGCCCTCTTCGCCGAGCTGCTCGGTCTGCGCTCGGAGCTCCAAAAGGAAGGGACGCGAGTACTCCTGCTCAAGGGTGGCGCTCTGATGACGACTGCCTATGGAGGTCAGCTGGGGCTGAGACCTTTGAGCGACCTGGATCTGCTTGTCAAGGAGTCTGAGCTCCCGGTCGTCCGAAGGGCGCTCTTCGAGCGTGGCTTCCACCCGGCAACACCTTCAGGGACCCTACTCACGAAGGGCGGGGCCATGTTCGACCTCCACACCGACCTGGTGAACGCTTCTCGGATTCGGACAAGGGCATTGGCGTTCCAGTTCGATCCCGAGACGATCTGGACTAAAGCGGTTGCCTTGGATCCGGGCGAGCCCACGTTCCTCATACTCTCGCCCGCTCATCAGTTCTTGCACCTCGCCGTCCACGCGCTGAAGCACTCGTTCTCGCGACTGATTTGGTTCTTGGATCTTGCGCTGGTCGCTCGCCAACTGGACTGGGAGGAGCTTCTGCTCCAGGCGCAGAACACGGGGACGATGCGCTCGGTGGCGTACGCCGTCGACGGAATGACCCGCCTGCTGGGTG
>JBOGJF010000703.1:0-3436 GCA_050747785.1 Vicinamibacteria bacterium | reverse complement strand
GTCCGTACTGCCCCTCGAGATACGCGCGACGGCGCCGTCGAGTAAATCGAACGCCCCGGCGGCAATCAAGACCAAACCGGCCAGTTGTTGATTGCCAGCGTGAATCGGAATGAAGACCAAGGCCATCACCACCGGCCCGGCCAGCGTCACGGCGTTTGGAGGGATGCCGACCCGAATGATGCCGCGGGCGATGGCATCGCGGGCAAAGCCGAAGATCCCGGCCACCGCTCTCGATAGGCCGATCGCCACCGCGCGGAGGAATGGCACCAATCCCTGCGGGGGCTGTTCGAGTGTGACCTTCGCTTCCAACGGGCCTCCTCGGGTGCTGGACAAGGGAGGGAAATGTACCATACTTACCCCGCCCCCGCCGAGTCCCCCCCGAGGCCACTCATCGCCGCCAGCGCCATGAGCCGGTCTCGACGCTGTGTTAAGATCGCCGCGTCGTCCCCGGACACGGAGACACAGTGGCACGCGACGCGAGCGGAGCGTCCGACTTCGCCAAGGCTTCGTCGGGACCTCGCCGAAGCCCGAAGGGCGTAGGCGGGAGCCCGGCCCGAGTGGGCCGACGAAAGCGCGGGCCGTGGGGGTGGGGCCCCACGGCATTAAGGAACCAATGATACAGATGTCTAGTCACAACGACATCCGCCACGACTGGTCGGTCGATGAAGTCCGGGCGATCTACGAGGAGCCCGTGATGGAGCTGGTCTACCGGGCCGCCTCGCTCCACCGACGGTTCCACGATCCTTCCGAGGTCCAGGTCTGCACGCTTCTCTCGGTCAAAACGGGCGGCTGTCCAGAGGACTGCGCCTACTGCCCCCAGTCGAGCCGATACGAGACCGACGTCGAGCCTCACCCGCTCCTTGCGATGAACGAAGTGCTCGACGCCGCTCGAAGAGCGAAGGCGTCCGGCTCGACGCGGTTTTGCATGGGTGCCGCTTGGCGAGAAGTGCGTGACAACGAAGACTTCGACAACATATTGAAGATGGTCCGCGCGGTTCGGGAGCTCGAGCTGGAGGTTTGCTGCACGCTCGGGATGCTGACACCCGCGCAAGCGCGCCGCCTCAAGGAGGCCGGACTGACGGCCTACAACCACAACTTGGACACCAGCGAGGCTTTCTATCCAGAGATCATCAGCACCCGCACCTACCAGGATAGACTCGACACGTTGAAAGCGGCTCGCGCCGCGGGCCTGACCGTATGCTGCGGCGGCATCGTCGGCATGGGAGAAAGCGAGTCGGACCGCGTTGCGATGCTACAGACGCTCGCGACCCTCGAGCCCCACCCAGAGTCCGTGCCCATCAACCTTCTGGTCGCCGTCGCGGGGACGCCGCTTGCCAACGCGAAGCCCGTCCCGACCTGGGACATGGTCCGCGTGATCGCCACGGCAAGAATCCTGATGCCTTCGTCCATGGTGAGGCTCTCTGCGGGGCGAATGCATATGTCCCCGGAAGCTCAGGCTCTGTGCTTTCTCGCCGGGGCCAACTCCATCTTCGCCGGTGAAAAGTTGCTGACGACCCCCAATCCGTCGCGAAGGGAAGACGATTCCCTCTTCGACCTACTTGGCTTGAAGGCCAAACCTGCCTTCGATCACCCCGTCGATGCTTCTCCGCCAGGGGCCAGAAATGCTGGACGCTGATCGGGAAGCCAACCTGAGGAGAGCGATCGAGGAGAGAAGAACCGCCAACGCTCTGCGAGTCCTGACTCTCCCCGGCTCCCTCGTTGATTTCTGCTCGAACGACTACCTCGGCTTCGCGCGTTCCCCCCGCCTTCGCGACCTGGTGGAGGAGCGTGCCCGTCGCCGAAACGATTTCTCGGGCTCTACCGGATCGCGTCTCATCAGCGGAAACTCCGAGCTCTGCGAATCGTTGGAGCGCCGGATTGCCGGTTTCCATGGAGCCGAGGCCGGCCTCATCTTCAACTCCGGCTACGATGCCAACCTCGGGTTGATCTCGTCTGTTCCGCAACGCGCGGACACGGTTCTCTACGACCAGCTCGCGCACGCTTCGATCCGCGACGGCCTCCGGCTCACGTTCGCCAGGTCGTACTCCTTCCGTCACAACGACCTCGACGATCTGAAGCGGAAGATCGGCCTCGCTGGGAGTCAGGTGTTCGTAGTCGTCGAGTCGATCTACTCGATGGACGGCGACGCCGCTCCGTTGACGGAGATGGCCGCGCTCTGCCGGGAGCGTGGTTGTCACTTGATCGTGGACGAGGCGCACGCGACGGGAGTCTACGGGCCCGCTGGCCGAGGCCGCGTCGTCGAGCTCGGTCTCGAAGAAAAAGTCTTCGCCCGCGTCCACACGTTCGGAAAGGCCCTGGGTGCTCATGGCGCCATCGTGCTCGGATCCGAAACGCTGCGGACGTTTCTGATCAACTTCGCGCGCTCGTTCATCTACACGACGTTCCTGCCTCCCCACAGCCTTCTCGCCCTCGAGTCGGCTTACGACCTCCTCGGTGAATCCAGAGAGGCCATCGAGGCGCTTCATCGCAACATCCGGCTTTTTCGCGAGGGGATACCGGCCGGGCTCCGCGGGTCGTTCACCGAGAGCCATAGTCCCATCCAGTGCCTCCTGGTCTCGGGAAACGACCGTGTCAAACAGGCGTCCGGCTACTTGACTCGTCAGGGCTTCGACGTCCGGCCCATCCTGTCCCCCACCGTGCCGCAAGGCAAGGAACGGCTGCGGTTCTGTCTTCATGCTTTCAACAGGGCCGACGACGTTCGGCGCTTGACCGAGCTCCTCGGAGGCTGCTTCCAAGATACCGAGCGGGCGGCGGTGGCCGAGTCATGAGACCGATCTTCGTGACCGGAATCGGAACCGAGGTGGGAAAGACCGTCGTCTCGGCGATCCTCATCGAGGCGTTGGGCGCGGACTACTGGAAGCCGATCCAGGCCGGCGGCCTAGAAGAGTCGGACACCGATCGGGTGAGGCGTCTCGTCACCAACAAGCTCTCGTTCTTTCATCCCGAGACCGTCCGTCTAAGGGCGCCGGCATCCCCGCACGCCGCGGCCAAGCTGGAGGGACGGCGGATCGCCCTCGATGAGCTCCGGCTTCCCCCCACCTTTCATGGAAGGCCGCTCGTCATCGAAGGTGCCGGCGGCGTGCTGGTGCCACTCAACGACCGGGACTCCATGATCGATCTCATCCAGAAGCTCGGCTGCGAGGCCGTCGTGGTTTCGAGAAACTACCTGGGAAGCATCAATCATTCGCTTTTGACTATCGAAGCGCTTGAGCGACGCGGGATCGAGATCCTCGGGCTCGTGTTCAATGGCGAGGAGAACGCCGAGACGGAGACGGCCATCCTGGCCAGGTCCAAAGCACCCCTCTTGGGACGAGTTCGGTGGGAGGCGAGTCTTACCGCGGAGGTCATCCGGTGCTACGCCGACGCATTCGCACCCGCGTTGGCCCGCCACGGTCGACCACGGGTCGTGGGCACT
>JBOGJF010000702.1:0-5720 GCA_050747785.1 Vicinamibacteria bacterium | reverse complement strand
CCGCGCAGTCGGTCGCCCCAAGAGATCACTTCCTCCGCCACCTCGTGCCCGACGCGCCGTCCTCAAGCACGATGCCCCGCTCGTCCAGCCGCTCCCGTATCTCGTCGGCACGCGCGAAGTCCCGCCTTGCTCTCGCCTCCCGTCTTGCGGCGATCAACTCCTCCACTTCCGCATCGAGCATCACGGCCTCGGTGTATCCAAACACCGCGAAAACGGCATTCATCTGCTCGATCGTCTCAACGATCCTCGACGCGTCCTCCTTGGTAATAGAAGACGAAGAAAGGGCGATGTTGCCTTCCTTGACGAGATCGAAAAGTGCCGCGAGCGCTCCCGAGGTGTTGAGGTCATCGTCCATGGCCTCTTCGAAAGAGTCGATGGCGCGCCGGGTGATGTCTTCGACACCGGCGGATACCGGTCCCTCGGTGCGGACCTCACGGAGCCGCGCGAGGAAGTCGTCGACCCGGCGCACGGCCTGCTCGGCCTGGCGAACGCCATCGCGACTGAAGTTGAGCTGCTTGCGGTAGTGCGTGGACAGGAGGAGATAGCGAATGCCTACAGGCGAGAAACCCTCGTCGACCAGCTCTCGAACCGTGAACTGGTTCCCTTTGGACTTCGCCATCTTCTCGCCTTCCACGAGTAGGAACTCGCCGTGAATCCAATAGCGGACGAAGGGCTTTCCAGTCGCGCCCTCGCTTTGGGCAATCTCGTTCTCGTGGTGGGGGAAAATGAGATCGACTCCGCCCCCGTGGATGTCGAAGCTATCGCCCAAGAGCTTCATGCTCATCGCCGAGCACTCCAGATGCCAACCGGGCCGGCCGGCTCCGAATGGAGACTCCCACGAGGGCTCATTCTCCTTGGCGCCTTTCCACAGGACGAAATCCCGCGCGTCCTCCTTCCCGTATTCGTCGGTGTCCACGCGAGCCCCGGATTGAATGCCCTCCAGGTCGATACGCGACAGCTTTCCGTAACTGGGTAAGGTCGAGATCCGAAAATAGGTCGACCCGTCGCTCTCGTAGGTATGGCCGCGTTCCTTGAGTTTCTTGACGAGCTCCACCATGGCGTCGAGATACACGGGATCCGTCGCGCGAGGGTAGTGCTCCGCCCTCTCGATGTGGAGCGCGTCGGCATCTTCATAAAAGTACTGGATGAACTGGTCGGTGTATTCCTTTAGAGGCATCCCCGCTTCGCTCGCCCCGAGGATCGTCTTGTCGTCGATGTCGGTGAAGTTCAGCACCTCGGTGACCCGGTACCCTTTGTATTTGAGATAGCGCTTCAAGACGTCTAGTGCCACGAACGTTCGAAAGTTACCGATGTGGCCGCGGCTGTAGACCGTCAAGCCGCAGACGTACATGCGCGCGTGCCCCGGCTCGAGGGGCCGGAACACTTCCTTCGCTCCGCCCAGCGTATTGGTGAGCTTCAGAGAGCCTTTCATGCGTTAGAGCCTCCTGAGTACGACGAGGGTCAAGTCGTCGATGAGACCTGCCTCGGCCGCGAACAAACGGATGCCACTCACCAGTTTACCCACGATTTCTCGTGCCGGAAGGCTTGCCACCTCCCGCACCGCGGAGACGATCCCCTTCTCTTCGAACTCCTCGCCGGCCGGGTTGCGGGCCTCGGAGAGCCCGT
Source organism: Vicinamibacteria bacterium (assembly GCA_050747785.1). Classification (GTDB taxonomy): domain Bacteria; phylum Acidobacteriota; class Vicinamibacteria; order Marinacidobacterales; family DATDRI01; genus CBDANW01. The sequence goes on along the minus strand of JBOGJF010000702.1, from coordinate 4,094 downwards.
CCGTGTAGAGTACCAATGACTCGCCGGCATCGACGGTGGCCCGACCGACGGTAATGTCGATCTCCGGAAAGAGCCCGATAGCCGGACTCCCGTCGGTCAGCGGAACGGCTTGCCCCGTTTTCCGAAAAAGCAGCGGATACACGTGTCCCGCATTCACGTACTGAAGCTCTCCCGTGGCCGGGTCGACAAGACCGTAGAAGATGGTAACGTACTTGTTGGACTCCGTGCTCCGAAAGACCATCGCGTTCAGCCGAGAGAACAACTCGTCGAGCGGGAGGTCACCCAATGCACTGAGGGCCCGGAGGGACGCTTGAACCGACGCCATGAGGAGTGCCGGTCCGGTCCCCTTGCCCGAGACATCGGCGATGGTCACGCCGAGTCTCCCGCCGGAGCACTCCATGTAATCGTAATAGTCACCTCCCACCGTGAGACAGGGTATGTTGACTCCGGAGATATCCCAACCGGAAACGACCGGATCGCTCTCGGGCAGTAAGCCCCTTTGAATCTCTCGCGCAACCGCCATTTCCTTTTCCAACTTCTGCTTTTCCACCCACTCCCGAGTCAGCCGCAGATTGTCGAGGGCCGCCGCGCCCTGTGCGGTGAGTGACTGCAAGAAATCCAAATCCTCCTCGGAGAGCGGCTCGCCGTTCGCTTTTCGTCCCACCAGTAGAACACCTTCAGCGCTCCCACCGGATCGGAGCGGCAAGGCAACCTCGAGGCCGGTGCGGGAGAGGAGATCGCGTAGCGGTCCCGCCGCGAGATCCCGAACCGAGACCACGCCCTCCGCGTTCTGCAATATGTCAACCCCCTTGCACAGCAGCTCGAGCTCGCGCGCATCGAACGTCACGCCGCGCGATTCGACCGCGCCTCCCGGGCGCACGAACGCACAGCGGGTCGCCAGGGGTTGACCCATGGCGCTCGCCACCAATACCGCTCGGACGCGCTGCGGGCTCAACGCACTGTGAAGCTCGCGCGTGATATCGAAAAGAGAGCGGAGCTGATACACCTTCAGCGTCAGCCGTTGATTGACACTCTGGAGCTCTTCATAAACACGGCCGTTGTCGATGCTGGCCGCTGCCGAGATGGACAGGGCCTCGACGAAGGCTTGCTCGGCGGCACCGAAGCCATCGGGTCGACTCCCGAGGATGAGGAGGCCGATCCATCGATCGCCCTTGCGTAGGGGCGCCACCAGCGCGGCGTTCCATGCCGCCAACTGCTCACGGAAGCGCTCCTCCAATCGGTCGTCGGTCGCCGATACCGCCGCCGAATAGTCTTCTGCACCCCCGGGACTGAAACTCTCCTCACGCGCGGGCGCAGACGCCCCGCGCCGAGCCACGAACCGCATGGAGCCGTCTTCCTGACGAAGCGCGATGGCGGCCCAATCCGCGCGCGTCTCCCCCATGACAGCGAAGAGAACGATGTCGAGGATCTCAGACAGCTCCAGCGAACGGTTGAGCGTCGTACTGAAATCGAGCAGCGTCAGAATCTCGGAGAGCCTCTTACCGACGCTCGCATCCCGGGAGAGTTGGGCGAGGGGTGCTAGAGCCTTTTGATAGCGGAAGGACAGTGGCTCTAGCTCTTCAGACATTACGGAACGGCGGCAGAGTGGGCGGTCGGCGCTTTCCTCTACTCGCCCTTCGCGGGGCGCCTCTTGTAACGGACCATGACGCACATGTTCTTGCCCGAGCCGGATTTGCTGAAATTCAGATCGTCCATCACCTGCCTCATGATGTAGATGCCCATACCGCCCTTCCGGCGCTCGGCCACGAGCTTGTTGAGATCGAACGCCGGCATCGGCACTTCCTCGGGCGCGTCGCCGTCGTGAAGAATCTGTATGTCCAGACTCTCTCCCTCGGGATCGAAATGAATCTCGATCTCGCGGTCTCTTGCTCCGTGATAAGCGTGCTGGATCACGTTCGTGGTGGCTTCGTCCACGGCCATGGCAATCTTCTCGGCTTCCTCCGAATCGAATCCGGTCGACTCGGCAAGCCGCCGTGCCAAATCTCTCACCATGTTCAGGTACTGTGTGTCGCTCGGAAAACGCAGCTCGAACATCGCCCGCGCTTCGGACGTCGAGTGGCCCTTGTCTGGTTGCGCAGGTTCGGCTGGCTTCTGAGAAGTCATGAGGGCGTTCGACTAGGCGTTCGAGTGGGCATAGCTTGCGACCCCTTCCTCTTCGGAGCCGAAAACGCGGCAGACATGGTTGAAACCGAGAACCTCGAGGATGCTGAGTACGGTCTCGTTCAGGTTCGTGAGCCGGATGTCGCCGCCCTTGGAGCGCACGTCTTCGATATGGCCCAAGATCACCCCGAGCCCGGCGCTAGCGATGTAGGAGAGTTCCGAGCCGTTGATCACGAGCCGGTTTCGACCGGACTCCAAGGCTCGCTCTATCTCGGCCTCGAACTGCCGCACCGTGTGCGCATTGATGAAACCGCGGGCGTGGATCACGACCACATCTCCCCGATGCGCGCTCTCCATCGTCAGATCCGCCACGACATCGCTTCTTATAGCACAAGGCTCCGGCCCGAGCTACGGAAGAACGCCCGGGCCTGGTCTCTATCTCTGACCAACTGCTTTCGCAGAGCTTCCGGACCATCGAAAGCGATCGTCCCGCGGAGTCGTTGATGAAAGAGGAGGCGCAGAGGCTTCTGGTAAACCTCTTCGGAGAACTCGAAGAGGTGCGTCTCCACCGCTCGGCTCGAGAGCCCAAACGTGGGCCGCTCGCCGATGTGAGCCATCCCGCGGTAAAGACGGCCCTCGAGTCGGACACTGGTCGCGTAGACGCCATCGGCCAACAAGACGTCACCCATCACGTCGATGTTGGCGGTGGGAAACCCCATCTGCTTGCCGCGTCCATCGCCGTGCACGACGGTGCCGTCCAGAAAGTAAGGCCTACCCAGCATTACCGCCGCCTCGGTGACGCTCCCATCCGCGAGTGCCCGGCGGATCCGTGAGCTGCTGATCATCTCTCCGTCGCTGAGGGCCGGCTCTGCCCGTCGCACTTCGAAACCAAAGTCGCTGCCGAGCGAGGTCAGCGTTTCCAAGTCGCCGGCGCGACCGTGGCCGAAACGGAAGTTGGCTCCCAGAACGAGCTCCGAAGCGCGCAACCTCTCGAATAGCACTTCACGGATGAATTCCTTGGGATCCTTTCGAGAGAACTCCAACGTGAACTCGATGATCACGAGCAGGTCAATTCCCAACTTCCCTAGTACTTCCCGTTTTTGTTCGGGAGTGAGGATGCGCTTGGGTGCAACGTCCGGACGGAGGACGCTGATGGGATGTGGCTCGAAGGTGACCGCCACCGTGGGAGCATGCAAGGCGGCTCCTCGCTCCACGAGAAGCGCCATAATTCGTTGGTGCCCGAGATGCACGCCGTCGAAATTTCCGAGGGTCACGACCGGATGAACTTCGAAGCCGAGGTCCAACTCAGGGTAGACGCAGACTTTCATGTTGTCTTGGGAGTCTACTCCAGCGGAGCAGCCGATTCGCGGGGGATGACCTCTTGGAGGTAGAACAGATCCGGCTCCCCCGACTCGTTGTTGACGATGATGTAGACACTTCCTGCGTTCTGCTCGTAGACGAACGGGGAGCCTCGCGCATCCCGCAGATCGGCCGGAACGGCGAGGGGTGGCATCTCATTGGAGAGAACCTCCAGAGAGGCCGGGCGCGCGACGTACGTCAGGTAAAAAGTGCGGAGGGCGTTGTCCAGTTTCTGCACGCGGGCAAGACTGATCCCTCTCTCGAGCTCCGCCTTTCCCACCGCGAAGACGCCCGCTCGGGTGGGGACGCGGAAGGGGGCTCCACCGGAGAAGAACAATCCGGCGAGCGAAAGCAGAATGACCGCCGCGGTGAGCAACCAGCCCAGCGCCGATGCGGCTGGCGCACGCGTCTCGACGAGCTCGGGCGCCGCGAGACCCTCCACGGGTTGCCCCACCGGCGCGATGAGATTGCGATCGATGAAATCGAGCATGATGCGGCAGACGTCGAAATCACCCATCCCGGTGAGCTCAACGATCTCCTCCACCGAGTTCTTCGGGTTTACGTAGCTGTAGACTCGAGCTTCCTGGGAGGTCATCACCACCGTGCCCCCGCCC
>JBOGJF010000701.1:0-7269 GCA_050747785.1 Vicinamibacteria bacterium | reverse complement strand
CGCCGATTCGCACCGCTGATCTTTGCCGATTCAAGGACCTTCGACTAAGATCGACGGACAGAGAGACTCCCAGCGTTGAGGGAGAGATTCTTCGTCTCCAGAGAGGAGGAATCATGCGGTTTCATCCTAGTTGCGTACTGTTGGTGGGCCTACTTCTTCTCCCGGTTCCGTCCGACGCGCAGGAAACGGATCGGCTGACGGGAAGGGAGGCCGACGAGAAGATACGCGAGGCCGATCGTCTCGCGAGCGAAGGCAACGTGACCGAGGCCACTCGAATCTACTACCAGGTGACGGTCAGCAATCCTGAAAACGCCGAGGCGCAGCTCAAACTGGCACGAATCTACGCTAGCACGAACGAGCTGGAAAATGCCGTCGGCGCTTTTCGCGCCGCGGCGGAGCACGGCGAGGGGGCGCAACAAGCGGAGGCGTATGTCGGTTTGACGAATGCGCTCTTCCGATTGGGTCGGTACCAGCAGGCCGCCGAAACGGCACCCAAAGTGATCGAGTCCGATCCTTCCAACACCGAAGCGCACGTCTACCTGGCGATGAGTCTGGCGAAGATCGGCAGAGCCGACGAGGCCGTGGACGCCGCTCAAACGGCCGTTGAGCTCGCCCCGGATAGCGCCACCGCGCACGCGGCGTTGGGAATCGCCCAATTCGAGCTGGGGGACGAGGCGGCGGCGCGAGCTTCGTTCGGCAAGGCGCTCGAGATCGACGCTTCGATGGCGGAGGCCCACGCGGGTATGGCCGGCATCTTGTTGGCGTCGGGGGACTACGACGGCGCGATCGCGGAAGCCACCAAGGCGATCGAGATCGACAGCCAGCTCACCCAGGCCTATTCCATTCGCGGGATTGCGCACAGCGCCAAGGGCGATGCGGGAGCCGCGTATTCCGACCTGCAGATGGCGGTTACGGTGAACCCCAATGACTTCGAGGCACAGCTCGCGTTCGGCCAGATGCATGAAGCGCAGGGCAACCCGCACCTGGCTCGCGAGTACTATCAAGCCGCGTCGAAGCTCAATCCGAGCTCGTCCGAGGCCGTAGTCTCGCTGGCTCGCGTCATGGCCAACTCGGGCGACGCGTCGGGCGCGAGCGAGCTCTTGAGGAAGTTCCTGGAGCAGAATCCGGACTCCGCGGAGCTCCACTATCATCTCGGTCGAACCCTGGGAAGCCAAGATCAAGTCGACGCGGCGATCGCCGAGCTGGACAGGGCGATCGGCCTCGACGCCGATCTCGCAGAAGCTCACTATGAGCGGGGTAAGCTGCTCCTCACGAAGAAACAGGATGCCGCTTCCGCGGTCGCGCCTCTCAAGCGAGCGGTCGATCTGGAGCCGGATAACGCCGCGTTTCTGACTGACTACGGGGCCGCACTCATTGCGACCCAACAAGTGGACGCCGCTCTCGCCGCGCTCAGCAAAGCCGCGAGCATGCCCGGCTACAAGGATCCCGTCGGCCTCTACAACCTCGGCCGCGCGCAGCTCGCCAAGCAAGATTTCTCCGGGGCCGTCCGGTCGCTAGAGCGGTCGATCGCCGCGGCGCCCCCTAATTGGGGGTCGCCTTATCTGGTTCTCGCCTGGGCCAACTTCGGCATGATCAAAGCGGGCTGCCCGTGTCCCGGAGACGAGGGACTGGTCGCGGCGGTCCAGGACAACTATCGGAAGGCCGTCGAGCTGGGAGTGAGCGATCCCAATCTCCAGACGCGAGTCGGCGCGCTAGCCAAGGGCGAAAAGGTCAAATAGGGGAACGCCTACCAGACTACCACCCTGGCCCCGGGTTGGGCGCCTTCGGCGCCTCGATGCGCCCGTCGGGATCGATCGACTCGAGAACGACCGAGCGCAGCCTGGCGTTGTAGTCCGCGGGGCCGTAGGTGTGGGTGCGGAAGGTGATCTTGCGGTGAGCGGCGAGATCCCACCAGCTGAGATGCCAATCGAATTTTCCCACGCCGCCCAACAGCGCGACCTTGACCTCGTCGAGAGACTCTTCCTTTCCTCGATCGGACCGCAGGGTTATCTCGTTGTTTAGTTTCAGCCACCACACCCAGTTGCCTGTCTTGATCTCGCGGACGTTTTCCCAATGGATGACGGCGACCGGCTCGAGATCGCTGGGGATATGTCCAGCGTGCGCCTCCCAATAGCGCGTGTTCGTCTCGTCGGGGAGCTCCTTCATCGTGTCGACGTCGAACTGGCCGTAGGTGTAGATGTAGACCCCGTCTTTCCGGATGTGGCTCATGAAGAGCCGCTGGTCGTCGACGTCGTAGTACATGGAGGGGAAGCTGATTCCGACGCCGTTGTCGAAAGATACCTTCCAATGCTCCCGCGCCGCATCGAGCGTGTCCTCCGGGACGAGGTAGTAGCGGGCCAGCAACGCGTGCGCGTAGGCGTTTCGCTCGTCCAGTCGGACGGCTTCCTCCGCGGCACGAAGCGAGGCGATGGACTTCTTCTCCAGGATGTCGAAGGCCTGGCTTGGCCAGACGATGAAACGCGGGAAGCTGTCTTTAGCCCAAATGAGCGCCTGATCGTCCACGGAAAGTCGATAGCTCTCCGGCGCGATCTGCGCCTTGTCGCTGGTGAGCGATGCCTTTTCCGAAGCGAGACCGAAACTCGCGCTCAAGGCACAGACCGCGATCCCAACCAAGAGCCTTGTGCTCATGCCTGACCTCACCCGTCGCGCCCATCCCGAGCTCGTGCCCGAGAGGCCGCGTCAAGAAACAAGTTTTCGTTGGGATTGCTTCGTCCATTATGCGGGGCGGCGGCCGATTTTACAAACCGTGCTACTTCGTCGCGTAGCCGACGTAGCTCCCCGAGACCTTCTTGCCGATCCGGAAAGGGGGCAGGCGATCCCTCCCCTTCTTGTGTTTGAGAAGGTGGAGCGCGAAACGGATGGGTTGGGCAGGGGAGAGTCCCCGCGTCTCCATGGGTCGAAGCCCTTGGGCACGCATCGCTGCCTCGAGCTCGCGGGGGGTGACGAACTGGCGCCAGTCATGCGTGCGGAGCGGAACGAGCTTTCTCCATTCTTGAAGGATGCCGACACGAAAGAGCAGCGTGAGCCAGGTGCGGTTGATGGTGTCGTAGAGAAACAAGCCGCCCGGCGCAAGCACCCGGGCGGCTTCGCGGACGACATCATGGAGGTCGCCGACGTGCTCGAGAAAGTCCGAGCTGAGGACGGCGGAGAACGTCGCGTCGGAGAAGGGCAGCCGTTCCCCTCGGGCGCGGACGTAGAGAGGCATGAGTCCGCCTGACCGGGCGTGCTCGGTGGCTCGGCGAAGGGCACCCTCCACGATGTCGGCTCCGGTGACGTGGAGGCCCCGACGGAGTAGCTCTTCAGTGAGAAGGCCGCCTCCGCAACCGACGTCCAAGACGCGCAGCCCGGAAAGGTCCCTTCCGAAACGGGCCTGCAGCACGTCGAAAAAATATTGGACGCGCGGCGGGTTCATGGCGTGGATTCCGGCGACTGAGCCGGTGGGGTCCCACCAATCATCGAGCCATTCGTAGATCGAGTTGTCCGCGGGCACCGGCGGGAGACTGCCGCACGCGGCGGGGGATGTCAAGGCTTCGGCGGTGGCTGGTAACTAGCTCGGCCGGCGAGCCGCGCAGAGTAGCGAGACGCCGAAGGGTAACGCCACGCGATCGATCGCATGACGTTCCGAGGCGAGCAGGCCCTCCAGGAGACGCTCCATCGGATCAGGCAGGCGCATGTCGAAATCGGTCTCGCCGTCGTTCTCGGGCAGTCCGAGCCAACGGCGGGCGACGCGGATGGCCGCGATGGGCGGAAAGAGCAAGGTGTTGAAGTACGTGCAGTATCGAACCTGAAGGCCGATCCCGGTCACCAAGTTCAGCAGCGACTGGCGCTGGTAGCGGCGTTTGTGCTCGCTCATCCGGTCCTGCCTCCCGTAGAGGAACATGAATGCGGGCACGGTGATGAGGAGGGCCCCCCCGGGACGCAGGACGCGGCGGATCTCCCGGAGCACGGTTTCATCTTCCTCGATGTGCTCGAGGACGTCGAGCAAGAACGCCGCGTCGAAAGAGCTCTCGGAGAAGGGGAGCCGCACGGCGTCGCTCTGCACGGACAGGGCGAGCTCGGCGCAGCGCCCGTCGATGGTCGCCTTGTCGATGGCCACCAGCCGCGTGCACTGCGACAACATCTCCGCCTCCCGCACCGCCCCGACGCCGATGGCAAGCGAACGCTCGGGACGCCCCACCAGGCGATCGATGGCCCGTTCCAGGATGACCTGGCGAGCTCGGTACCACCAGTGTTCCTGTTCGATCTGGGCGAGTGAGTTGCGGAAGGATGGTTTCATGCGTGGTCGCCGATCCTAGTCCGGAGCCGCTCCTAGGGCAAGTTTGGGCCCTTGTGCGCCCATCGGGCCTGTCCTACTATGAGCCCATCCATCAGCTCGAGGAGGCTCCTTGAAGGCGTTGAGAGTCTGGTCTCTGACTGCGTTGTCTCTTGTTCTGGCCGTGCCCAGCTTGCCCGCTCAGTCTCCCCAGCCCTCGCTTATCGAGAGGCTCCGCGCGGCGGTCGCCGAAGTGGTCGAAGGCTCCACGGGGGACATGGGCGTGGCGATCAAGCACGTCGAGACGGGCCAAGAGTTGGCGGTGAATGGAGACCGTCCGTTCCCGATGGCCAGCACGGTTAAGGTGCCCATCCTGGTCGAGCTCTTCAACCAGGTGGACTCCGGAAAGATCCGTCTCGATGAAATGGTGTCACTCGCCCCCTACGACCTTCACCTGGGCAGCGGGCAGCTCAAGGACTACGTGGTGCCTGGAGTCTCGCTCTCGATGGAGAATCTCGCCCGTCTGATGATGCGCATCAGCGACAACACGGCAACCGACATCGTTCTCGAGCGGGTCGGAATCGAACACGTCAACGACCGTCTGATCGCGCTGGGCATTACCGACATCTCGGTCAACCGGAACACCCAGGATCTGATCATGGATCAAATGGGCTTCCGGGATTGGAACACGGAGGGGATGACGCATGACGAGCTCATGGCCAAGCTCAACGACCACGAGGTCGCGCCGGGTGAGCTGGAAATGGCAGCCGCTCGCTTCGACCTCGACGTTCAGGACACCGCGACGCCCATCGCCATGAACCTGTTGCTGGAGAAGATCGTCCTCGGCCAGGCCGCGAGCCCGGAGGCCTCGGCGAAGATGGTCGACATCATGCTCAAATGTGAGACGGGGCCCGATCGGATCCCGGGTCTACTTCCGAGCACGGTTTCCGTCGCCCACAAGACGGGAACGATCGGCGGCACGATCAACGACGTGGGGATTATTTTCTTGCCCGAGCGACGTGGTCACATCCTTCTGTCCGTGCTCAGCATGGGAGCGGAGGACCAGGACGAAGCAGCTCACGCCATAGCGGAAATCGCGCGCTACGCCTACGACTATTTTCTTTTTACCGCACCAGAGTCAGCAGAAGGCGACCTTGAAACATCCGGCTCGGTACTATCTGTTCCCTAGGGACGCTTACGTCGTCCCTTCGGTTGGGCGATTGATCGACCTGCTCGAAGCGATGGACCGCGAGATGGATCTCGGTATTGAAACCGGCGGCCCGTTTCAAGGGTTCTTGCGCGTCCAGGCGCCGGAAGGAACGGCGACTGGGGAGGACCCGTCGCAGCAGGTCTTGGAAGCCACGAGCTTCGATGATTTTCGCGCGCGATGCGGCGAAGTGACCAGCGAGCCGAAGGAAATCCCGAAGGAAATCCATGTACAGCTCGGTCGTCCCGGCCGCGAGCCGCTACGCGAGCACGGCATGGAGACGGAAGGCATCGAGGTGCTCGTCTTCCCCGGCCTCCGCATGGTCGAGGTGGGTGACATGGAGCGGGCCCGATTGGTGTGTCCGTCCTGCGGCGAGCGGAGTCACTTCGATGCCTCCTTCTCGGTACGACCGGACCCGCGCTTCTACTGCGGCGGGTGCGGCGGGCTCACGGCTCTGCCCGACACTCGTTTCGCGTTAGGGGAGACGGACGAGGGCATCCCGTTTCCATGCTATCGATCGGTCGTCGTCTTCGACGCCCAGGTCGAAGCGGCCGGAGACCCTGTATTGGCTCCAGTCCCCGGCGTCCTCGGGATCCAGGCGCTCGAAGGCGCGCTGGGCTGCGGACTGCGGGCAGTGGTGGTAATGTCGCCGAGCCGCGCCCACCCGTGATACATTACTGAGGCATCTACTCATGTACGAAGCCTTCTTCGGGTTTCGGGAAAAGCCGTTCAACCTAACGCCGGACCCCCGCTTCCTCTATCTCTCCGCCAAGCACAGCGAGGCCTTCGCTCACCTCGAGTTCGGGCTCAAGCAGCGGGGTGGATTCGTCGTGGTAACCGGCGAGGTGGGGACCGGCAAGACGACGCTCTGCCGGTATTTTCTGGACCGGTTGGACGAGGACACGTTGAGCGCCTTCATCCTCTATCCCGCCCTCGACGCGCTCGGCTTGCTTCGCTCCATCAACGACGATTTGGGTGTCGTTTGCGAAGGCGACCAGGCTCGGGACCTGGTCGGCGCACTGCACCGCTTCCTATTGGAGTCAAGGGCGGCTGGCAAGAACATCGTGCTGGTGATCGACGAGGCTCAGAATCTTACCCCCGAAGTGCTAGAGCAGATCCGGCTTATCTCCAATCTGGAGACCGCCACCGAGAAGCTGATCCAGATCGTGCTCATCGGACAGTCGGAGCTCAATACGCTGCTCGCTCAGAACAACCTCCGCCAGCTCGCGCAACGGGTGACGGCGCGCTATCACCTCGATCCCATGAGCCAGGAGGAGACGACCTCTTATATTCGGCATCGACTGGAGGTTGCGGGGGGAGTGGGAAAGGTCTCCTTTACTGCCGGTGCGCTCCGCCGGATCCAGCGGTTCTCGAAGGGGCTTCCGCGTCTCATCAACTTGCTCTGCGATCGCGTGCTGCTTGCGGGCTTCGTGCTCGGAAGAAGAGACATCGATGCCGGGCTCGTGAAAAGAGCTATCGGCGAGTTGGACCTCACCCATCTCGAGGGAAAACGCTGGCATCAGACTTGGGGTTTCCGCAGCGCCGCCGCCACGCTCTGTGTCGGCGGTGTGTCGTTCGCCGTCTGGCAGGGAACACCGGTTCTGCTCCCCGGTGCCGAGGAGTCCGTTGCCGCCTCAGTCGCCCCACCGCCCGAGCCCGCGAGGGATTCATCGCAAGGAAGCATCTCCCCGGAGGCATTCGAGCGCCGCGTGAGCACGTTGTCGCGACCCCTTTCTCGGCGCGGGGCCGCGGCGGTGATGCTCGAACTGTGGGACGCGCACGTGGAGGG
>JBOGJF010000700.1:0-7648 GCA_050747785.1 Vicinamibacteria bacterium | reverse complement strand
CCCCATAGTCATGGCTTCGTCATCATGCCCGACGACCCGGCCGGGGAACGGGCGATCGCGATGCTGGACGGCGTGGAGTTCGAGGGAAGACCGATTGCCGTCAACAAAGCAAGAGTTTGAGTCGCCGTCGCGCCACCACCGGTACGGCTGGATTTAATCGAGGAAGAAATATTCGCGCGCTACTCGTTTCTGAGCTATAATGCGCCCGTGTCTGGTCGCAATCCGATCTGCGCCTGATCCGTCGCGGTTATCCTTTCCGGCTACCCCCGAACGAAATCAACTTCAAATAATTGCCTAGATCGGCCGGTGTCTTGCACTGGTTAGGCCGATTCAGGAGCATACGATACTCATGTCTTTCGACACTTTCGGCCTTTCGGCCGAGCTACTCCGCGCGGTGGCGGACCAGGGCTACCTCATCCCCACGCCGATTCAACAACTCGCGATTCCGGCTATTCTTCGTGGTAACGACATCCTGGGGCGCGCTCAGACGGGCACCGGCAAGACCGCAGGGTTCGCGTTGCCGGTCCTGCACCGTTTGGCCGGGGCATCGCGAACGAGAGATCGTCGGCCGCCGATCCGGACCTTGATCCTCACGCCGACCCGTGAGCTCGCCGTACAAGTGCAGCAGAGCGTGCGCACCTACGGACGCTACCTGCCGCTTTGTTCCACCGTGGTCTACGGCGGCGTGGGTTTCCGCCCGCAAGCACAGACGCTGCGGCGGGGCGTCGATATCCTGGTGGCTACTCCCGGGCGCCTGCTAGACCACGTCTCGCAGGGAACCGTCGATCTCTCCAAGGTCGAGATCCTCGTGTTGGATGAAGGGGACCGGATGCTCGATATGGGATTCATCGACGACATCAAGAGGATTCTCTCGAAGCTTCCCGCAAAACGACAGAACCTGTTGTTCTCTGCGACCTGGTCGCCGGAGATCCAGCGACTCGCCGATAGTCTCTTGAACCGTCCCGCCAGAATCGAGGTCGAGGCCGCGAGGCCGACCGCGGACGGTGTGGCTCAGATCGTCCATCCTGTCGACCAAGGACGGAAGAGCGCGTTGCTCTGTTCCTTGATCGAGATGGGAAGCTGGAAGAAGACGCTCGTCTTCACGCGCACGAAGCGAGGGGCCGACCGACTGACACGCCATCTCACAGAAGACGGCATCGGAGCCGCCGCGATCCACAGCGGCAAGAGTCAGGGAGTCCGGACCCGAAACCTCGCGGACTTCAAGAAGGGCTCGGTCTCCGTGCTCGTGGCGACGGATATCGCGGCCCGAGGGCTCGACATCGAACAGATTCGCCACGTCGTGAACTTCGACCTGCCCTACGTCGCCCAGGACTACGTCCACCGCATCGGTCGCACCGCCCGCGCGGGCAACACGGGTAACGCGGTGTCTCTCGTCTCGACTGAGGACGCGGAGCTTCTGAGTGGCATCGAACGTCTGCTCGGCAACCGAATTCCGAAACAGTTCGTCGCGGGATTCGAGCCTCGTCGCATGGACGACCACGGCTCGCGAGTCAAAGGGTTTCCACGCGGGCGTCGAATGACCGCGCGCCACGGTCGCGTCGCGAGAGCGAAGTCACATCAACCCCGCAGTCGCTAGTGGAGACAGCGACCTTTTGCGACTATGCCCAATGTGGGTGGCGATGTATCGAAGGGCCTCCGGCAAAAGTAGGACACTCCGTTCAGGCCGTTCGTCGATCCCGTACCACAAAATCCACGTCGCAGTCGAGCACATGGAGAAGCGATAGCAATTGACCGACGGATTTCTTCGTGTTGGTTTGATCCAGCAATCGATAGAACTGAGTCGCAGATGTACCCAACCGGCGGATGATCTCGCGCTTGCTTAAGGGGCTCGCCTCAACCCGCTTCTGGGCCTCCATGGTTAGCTTGTAGAGCAAGAGGTCCCTAAGATAGCTGGGGTCTTCGTTGTACTCGAGCACTTGTTCGGCGTGGATCGTGCCCTCGCGACCGGACTCAAGGACGTAAGTGAAGCCTTCGCCTGCAATTTCCTTGTCGATGTAGACCTCGACGACCTTGTCGCTGGCGGCGGGTGTCGGCTGTGACTTCGCGAAAGGGTAGAGGTACGTTGCCTTGTGCACTTTTACCTCGAACGCCTTGCGGCGATGGTTGGCTTTGACGGCCTTCACTTTCATAGCCGGCCTTCCGCTTCGAGCTCCTGGATGAGCGCCACGACTCTTCGTGTTGGCCTTCCCTCCATCGCTCTTTGATGCTCGAGATCCCATTTGAGAACGAGCCCTTTTCGTTCCGATAGACGTGGACATGCCTGGGGGCATGATCACCGACCCAAGTGAGGAACACGTAGTTGCCCCGACGAACCTTCGTCACGAAATGTTACCTCCTACGGTAACGGTTGTCAACGACGACGGAAGGCGTTCAGACGGGAGCTAACAGAATCACCTCGTCGCCCTCAGTAAATAGGGACGACAAATCCTCAGTCAGACCGCCTTCGGCCGGATGGCGATAACGGTCCGAACCGCGTTGCGGATGCCTCTAGACGACTCTTTACAGGCCGAGCACCCTCCGGACGCCGTTTTCGACATGTACGATCTGCTCGCGAGAGACTCTGCCAATGCGCTTCTTTAGTCGTGTCTTGTGAACCGGGCCCAAGGATTCACATTTGGCGTAGCTCGTTTCTTGAAGACCGGTCGCCGACGGCGGTTGTGTGAGAGGTACCCTGAGCGGGCCAGGCTTGGTGGTAATAGGGATCAGAAGGACATCCGGTCGGAGGTCATTGATGGGATTGATGCTCACCACAAGGGCTGGTCTTGGCTTCGGAAATCCGACGGGCTCGACGACCCAGATATCGCCACGCCTTATTCTTTCCACATCGCCTCGTTCACCGTTTGTTCCCAGGCTTCCCGCTCCCGTTCCTCGTCATCTTCGAGGAGCTCGCTCAACTGATGACGGAGCAGCCTCTCGGCTTCGAGCTCTCGGAACTTCTTCAGGACGCGCGCGAGTTTTTCGGAGCGAGTCTTGCCCGGAAGAGAATCGAGAAACTCCAGTAACGGCTCCTCAACCGTGGCCGAAAGCTTCCCCTTCATAGCTTCATCACCTCTAGTGTCCGCTATTATATCCTATTTTGAGAAGGATACTAAGTAGGATGCCCAAGTCGTTTGTTTCTAGGGATTGCCTGGTTCCTCCATGAGTCCCGGTGGGTGAGTCGCAGTCCTCACTCGAGTGTCCCCGCGAGAGCGTCCTTTGAGATGTGTACCTGAGCCGTGCCGATAACCGTCTGGTGTCTCGACCACGAAGTCCCGAACGAACGGATTCACCGGGACGGGCCCTACCATCAGTTTCTGGTTCTCAATCCCGCGCGCGGTCAGTGCCTCGGTGACCGCCGCCCGCGCGTATTGGGTGAAAAAGAGCGAGAGGCCGATGTACACGGTTGTGAGCGCGACCGCATCGACGGCGATGCGGTTTGCGCCGGTCCCATCCTGTCCGACATGAAAGAAGCGCAGCAGGACGACGGTGCCGACACCGGCGCACCACAGGATCTTGCCCGCTAGAAGGCCGGGGAAGTTAACGAGAAGGGCGAGCCCGGTGAAGACCGCGAAAAAAGACCACCCGGCGAGACTCGACAGCCGCCGGGATTGGTACAGAAAGACGGCACCTCCCAGGATGAGCCACATCCCGGGGTCGATGATGAAGAGCGTATCGCCGTAAAACCAATCGTTCCGAAACGGCATCCACCATCGCATGCCGTAGTTGTTCATCCAGCCGAGCGTCGGGTGTGAGGCGACCGCGATCATAGAGAAACCGAGCAGGATAGCGGGCCGCAATGAAGGCCCCTCGGTTGCGCTTTTCCGCAGACGTGCCCACACCACGAGAAGCCCGGTCAACAATAGAGGGAGCACCACCAAGGCCGGAACGCCGTGAGTCCAGCCTCGGCGCCAGAAAAGCGCCTGGTCCGAACCAAGCAGCAGGGTCGCGCCATCGACGTCGGGTAGATTGGCGCCGATGACGAGCGCCGCCGTGGCCTAAAGCGTCTTTCGCCCCAGACCGGTTTGCGCCAGACAAGCGCCGACAAGGGTGTGCGCGATCGGATCCAGTGGCTGTTGCCTCCGAGGGGAGCCTACCATGCGCTCTCCACCGCGGCACCTACGCGCCTTGTCGTGCTATTTTTCGAGGAACCGTGAAAGACGGGTGAGCGTCAGTCCCAGATATCGGTTTAAGGGATGCCTGCGGCTCAAGAACGCGAGCGGGGGTGCAGCTCGGGGGTTGATGCGATCGAGCTGGTTTAGGAGAGTCTTGTCTCCGGAGTGGATACGGATCCCTCTTCGTAAGGCCTCCATCGCCCGAACGCGACTGCGGCGTTGCAACTGGATCTCGGCAAGATTCAGGTACATCTCAGGATCATAGAAACCCTGTCTTACCGCTTGCTCACACAGGATCAAGGCTTCGCGCACGTTGCCTTCCGCTTTCGCCAGTAGGAGGCCGCAGTAGGAGACGTGCCGGGGATCGCGGCTTCCATCCCGAACAAGAAGGCAAAAATCGCGAGCCGCGCTCTTGAGTGCCCCCCGCCGGTAAGCGAGGAGGGCTCTTTGGAACAGTTGATCGCGCTGGTTCGGATCCATCAACAAACCCCCTTTAATGACCGCGGGCGTCCATCCAGACTCGCGCCTGCTCCGCTTTGTCGCTTTGAGGGTCAAGCTCCAAAAACTTTCTGAAGTAGTGAGAAGCGAGATCGGGCTCGTTCTTGTCCTGAAGATAGACGAGCCCCAGGTTGTAGAGAACCTCGGACCGGTCCGGCGAGGCCTCCAAGAGGCGAGAGTATTCCCGAATCGCCTCGTCGACTCGCCCGGCGCGCCGGAGACGAACCGCGAGGCGGAAACGGATCTCGGGCCACTCCGGGTTGGCGTCTACCGCGGCGCGATATCGCGTCAAAGCCGTCGCCGCGTCGCCTCGCTCCTCGGCCATTTCCGCGAGCTCCACGTGGGCCCAGGCCAGGGCCGGCTCCTTGGAAACAGCACGCTCGAGCGTCGTGGTGGCGGTCTCGACATCACCCTCCCTTCTGGCAGCCCGTGCTTTCACGATGAGGGCGGCGATCAAATCGGGATCTTGCTCCAGTGCTTCGTCCGCCAGCTGGCGTGACTTTTCTGGGTCGAACTCGTACCACATGGCCTGCAAGACGAGCGTCTCCGCGTCTCGGGGATCGATCCGAAGCGACTCTGCGATCGATCGTTCCATGTCCGTCATCCGATTGGAATGGTAGGCCGCGTAGGCGAGTGCGCGCTGCGTGTCGTTCCGGCGAGCATCCATCTGGCGCGCCCGCTCGGCGGCGCGCGTCATCTCAGCGAGCGCTTCCGGAGTCACCGTTTGTTCGAGGTACGCTTTCCACCCCAGGGCTTCTGCCAACCCCGCGTAGGCCGCGGGCGAGCCCTCGGTCTCAGCCGTGCGCCGGTACGCTTGCGCCGCGCGCTCGGCTGCATTCGACGAGAAGCGTAAGTAGGCCCGCCGCGCCTCCTCCACGCCGAGGATTTCCATCGTCTCGGCTATCGCCGTGCCGATCGGGGCGTCCGAAGGGTTCTCGAACAAGCGAAAGTGGTCGACGACCGCTTTCAACGCCAGCTCGCTTTTGTGGTCCTCGTCCTTCACCCAGTACGTCAGACGATAGAGAGTCGAACCGGAGGTCGTTAAAACCTCCACCACCCGGTACGGCTGCTCCGGTTGGCCATGCCAGTCATAGACGATCTCGGCACCCGTCCCCCAGGGGTAGGTCTTCATGCTGTAGGAGGCTGCGGGTTGTGGAGTACGTTGCCGCAATTGCTCGAGCTGTATCTGAAGAAAGATGGTCGCGAGACTGGGATCTTCGAGGTCGATGGGCTGAAGCAGTCTTTCCGTCTCCAATCTCAGGAAGCTGTCCTTGCGATAGACCATGGAGAAGGCCACCGACGCACTCGGGGGCAGCAACTGCGAGCCCTTTCTCGGATACTGAATCTCGAAGTCGTTGCTGGAGTAGACCAGGAAGTCATCGGTTCGGGCCGCGGGCTCGCTCAGGGCGAGCGCGAGGAGCGTTCCAAGCGTCCAAAGCGTCATGGCACCAGGGGTTCTGCCGTCGTTGTCGAAAGCACGTCTTCGAGGCTGGTGACTCCCGCGGCGACGAGGGTAAGTCCGCTCTCTCGGAGGGTCTTCATTCCTTGCTGTCGCGCCGCGCGGCGGATTTCCGAGACGGATGGCTTCGAGACGATGAGCTCTCCGATCACTTCCGTGACCACGAGCGCCTCGAAAACGCCCGAGCGTCCCTGGAAGCCGGTTTGCCGGCAGGCGGAGCAGCCGACGGGGACACACATCTTGCCGTGACGGAGCAAATCCACTTCCTGCTCCGAGAAACCACGGCGCACGAGATGGGACAGCTCGGCGTTGTCGTTTGTGGGGCTCTTGCAGTTCCGGCACAAGAGCCGAACCAGGCGCTGCGCGAGTACGAGGCGCAACGTCGAGGCGACAGAGAAGGGGTCCAGGCCCATGTTCAAAAGCCTCGCGATCGTGCTGGGGGCGTCGTTGGTGTGGAGCGTGGAAAGCACGAGATGACCGGTGAGGGCGGCCTTGAGCGAGACGTCCGCGGTTTCCCGGTCGCGGATTTCCCCGACCAGGATCACGTCCGGGTCTTGCCGTAGAAAGCTCCGCAGCGCGGTGGCAAAGTGGATCCCGAGGTCCTGGCCGCAAGGCACCTGGGTTACACCGGGGAGTCGCGACTCGACGGGCTCCTCGGCCGTCATGATGTTCACTTCCTCTCGATTGAGAAAGTCGACCAATGCGTAGAGCGATGAAGTCTTGCCACTGCCGGTGGGACCGGTTACCAAGACGAGTCCGGTCGGGCTTTGGGCCGCCATCTGAACTCGCGCCAAAGTGTTCTGCTCGAGCCCGAGCTCCGTAAGCTTGCGGGGCTCTCGGGATCGTTCGAGGGCTCTCAGGACGATCTTCTCGCCGTAGAGAGACGGCAGGCTCGAGAAACGGAAATCGATGTCTTTGTCCCAGATCAATCCGTAGCTGATCCGGGCGTCCAGCGGTGCATTCGAAGGTTCCGGTGAAAGTCCGGCCATGACTTTCAGTCGCGCCGCTATCGGAATCACGAGGGTCGAAGGCAACAACCAGGCTCCCTGCATGACCCCATCCGCGCGAAAGCGTACCCGAAGCCCGCTCTCCATCGGCTCGAAATGGATGTCACTGGCGCCCAAACCTACCAGGCGAGAGAGCATCTGGTGAACGAGCTGGATCAAGGAGGGTTCGCGGAGCACGCTCTCCAGGCTGTCGGTGGGCTCATGATGCCGGTTGACGAACGCGATGGCCGGTTGCAAGTACGTTTCCAGCGATTCGGCTTGTCGGTTCTCGAGTAAGGTCTCCGCCAAGTTGTCGCACTGCTCTTCACCCGGGAACGCGAGGCGATGGCCGTTTATGTGAGCACCATAGTGTTTCTCGATCGCCTTGCAAAGAAGCTGCTCTTGTCCCACGAGCGGCTTGATGCGGCATCCGGAGAGCGCCTCGAGGGAGCGGGTGAGCAGATCGTCGCTTGGGTTCAGCATGCACACGTGGATGGTGTTGAGCTCCGACTGGACCGGGAAGACGAGCGTCCGCACGACGTACTCGGGTGGTATGAGCTGGTTCACGGACTCGATGTAGTCGGGATACACGG
>JBOGJF010000699.1:0-3143 GCA_050747785.1 Vicinamibacteria bacterium | reverse complement strand
GCGTCGGGCGGCGGCGCCTCACCATGAGTCCCCTCGATGGCCGTCGCCAGCTCGTTGTACATCAGGCTGTCGAACCCAAGCTCGTCGAGCTTGCTATCCAATCGCACTTCCGCACGGGGTTTCTCTGCGATCGTGGCGATGACGTCGAGCAGCCATCCTGCATCCTGCTCCATGGGTGTTCGGCTCGACGCCGCGGCGGCTGCCTCGGCACTGCGACGCTGCTCCTGCATGAGCGTCACGACTTCGCGCCGCTTGACCTTGCGAGTCGAGGTGCGGGGGAGCTCTTGATCCGAGAACTCGAGAATCTTGACTCTTTTGTACAGAGGCAGTCGAGCGGATATGTTTTGAAAGTGCTCTTCGATGACCTCGCGCAGCTCCTCGCGACTCATCGACTCGTTGCCTTGGTAGTTGGGCACGACCAGACACGATACCCTCTCGGCCGTGCCATCCGGTAGCCCCACGACCACCAGCTCCTTGATCCATTTGGGCTCCGCGTAGATCTCCTCGATCTCGTCGGGGTAGACGTTCTTGCCGTTTGAGTCGACGATCATCTCTTTCAAGCGGCCGACGATATAGAGATTCTTCTCTTCGTCCAACCGACCCAGGTCACCCGTGTGAAGCCATCCATCCCGCAGCACCTCGCGCGTCGCGGCCTCGTTGCCATAGTAGCCTGCCATGATGTTGGGTCCGCGAGCGATGACCTCGCCGATGCCCCGCGAATCCGGATTGTGGATACGAATATCGATTCCTGGTAGCGGTTGTCCCACGCTTCCGGGAATCGGGCGCCCGGTGGGGGCCGTGACCGTCAGCACCGGCGCCGCCTCCGTCATGCCGTACCCTTCGTTGAGATTGAAGCCCAGGCCACGGAACGCCTTGAGCGTCGTCTCCGAGAGCGCCGACCCGCCACTAATGAGGTACCGGATCTTTCCGCCGAAGGCCATGTGCACGGGCGCGAAAAGGAGAGGTCCCAGGTTGAAGGGCGTCTCGCCCCGCAGCAAGTAGTTGCCGTCGATGAGCGCGGTGACGATGTCCTCGAGCTTCTGCGAGCGCTCGGCGAATTGATTCAGTATTCTCCGCCGCAGCAGATCCCAGACCGCAGGCACGCCGACGATGCATGTCACGTTGCCTTTCTGGAGCGTGCTGCTGACGGCATCGCCGGTGAGCTCGGCCAAATACGTGATCTGCGCCCCCCGGCTCAGCGGAAGGAGAAAGCCGGTGGTGAACTCGAAGGAGTGATGAAGCGGAAGCACGCTCAGCATCCCGTCCTCTTTGTTGATGTCGTAGACGGAGAGGAGCTTGGCGACCAGGCTCGTGAAGTTGCGGTGGGTCAGCATGACCCCTTTGGGATTGCCGGTCGTCCCGGACGTGAAGATGATGGAGGCGATCGCCTTCGGACCTACCGTGGTGGGAAGCCCGGCCACGCGCTCTCGTTCGAGGGCTTCGTCGCCCAAGGAAAATACGTCCCCAAGGGTCCATACCGGAGCCTCGACGCCCGCGCGCTTCAACTGCGGTTCGAGTCCGACGAGCTTTTCCTTGAGCTCATCGCTAATCAGCAGGCCGGTCGCTTCTCCGAGACGCAGTAGGTTGACGACTTCTTCGACGGTCGCTTCCTTTTCGATGGGGATGCATGTCGCGCCGGCCCTCATGATCCCGAAGTAGCTCATTCCCCACTCCGGGGAGTTCTCGCCGAGGAGGCCGACGCGCCCACCCTCCTCGATCCCCTGGCCAGCCAGGAAGGCTGCCGCGCGAAGAGCACACTCGCGGAAATCCTGATACGTGTAACGCTCCTCGCGCCCTTTTCTTTCCATGCGCATGGCGATCCGGCCGGGATGGTTCTTGGTTGCCGCATCGAAGAGCTCGAGCAAGCTCGTGTACGTGTAGACTCGCCGCGGTTTGGCCTTCTCCCCTTCCTCCAGCTTGGGAAAGACCCATTTTTCGAGGCCGGGAAGATGCACGCGCAGCCAGTAGTCGTACCAGTCGATCGCTTCCGGAGCCCAGGGCAGGCGCCTTCGGTCCTCGGCCGACATCCGCGCGTAGATAGCGCGGGTGTTGTCGGCCCGGAACGTGTAATCGTTGTCCACGATGAAGGGGCGGAACGTGTGGTAGTGCTCCTCGCCCAGGCTGGTGAAGCTCTCGAATCGCGCCACCGCGTCGCGGATCTGCTCGATGAGGCCGCCCATCGGGCCCAAGTGCCGCGGCGTCACCTCGCCGACGAGTTCCGCGACCTTCCGTGTGGCCCGGCGCAGCATGGGGAGGGAGAACTTCTCGAAGCGATCGGGGGCGACGGACTGGGCTTCCATACGCGCCGCGATCTCGTTGAGCAAGCGCGATCCGTCTTTCTTTTCCTTGAAGTGCTTCCTCTTGTAGAGACCGAGCAGATCCACCAGACGACCGAGACGAGCCGGGTTGGTATCACCCGAGGAGAGCTGATGCACGAGGGCGGGCTGCTCCACCAGCGCCTGGGCCGTGATCGCCAGGACCGCGGCCGCCGCCTGATCCACCGGGATGATGTCCAGCTTGTGCCCCGCTTCCACCGGAAAGAGGTTCTGCCCCTTGAGAGCCATGCGGATGAGTGGCGCCGTGGTGGTGAACCCCTCGTTCCATCCGGGGAAGGGAAACGCGAGCGCGCTTTCCACGATGGCCGGGCGAACGATGGTTCGGATCATCTCGCTTTCCGCGGCAACCAGTTGCTCGCCCAGGCTCTTGGTGTAGGTGTAGATGTTCGGCCAACCCCACCAGTTCGCCTTCTCGATGCCGAGATCCGTCAGGCGGGAACGGATCCAGTTCTTGCGTTCGCGGGCAACGGCCAAGCGAAGGGCCGCTTCGTCGTCGGGAGCGCGCCCCTCTTCCCGGAAACGCTTCTTGGCCGCCTCGCGGAAGCGGTCGGCCAATGACCTGTCCTGCGCCTCGTCCCGGACGCGCGCGGCCAGGCGCTCACAGTCCCGAATCTCCTGCTCCACGGAAAAATCCGGCTCCTCGGGCTCGCCCTTCTTGGGGAAGTAACCCAATAAGGGCTCGTTCTCCCAGATCTCGCCGGAGCGGTTCCCTGCCACGAAACACGTGCTCACGTGCACCAAGGCCGGTCTCGCCATCCGTTTCGCGAAGGCGATGGTGTTGAGAGTTCCGGTGACGTTGGTCTTGAG
>JBOGJF010000698.1:0-3585 GCA_050747785.1 Vicinamibacteria bacterium | reverse complement strand
AGCGGTTGGGATGCCACGCGTCGCCGAAGCGGACGGCGCGGCGGACAGCCGCGTCGGAGGCGCCCCCGACCCAGATGGGCGGGTGCGGCCGCCCCGCTCCCGAGGCCGGACGGATCCGCGAGACATCGGAGAACCGGACGAACGTCCCCTGGAACGAGGCGCTGTCCTGGGTCCACAGGGCCTTGATGGCGGCCAGGTACTCGTCGGCCATCGCCCCCCGCCGCTGGAACGGCACCCCCATGGCCTCGGCCTCCAGTTTCGAGTTGGGATTGCCCACCCCGACGCCGAAGATGAACCGCCCGCCGCTGAGGGAGTCGATGTTGGCGGCCAGTCGCGCGGTGAGGATCGGATGACGGTAGGGCAGGACGCACACCGTGGTGCCGAGCTGCACCCGCCTCGTCTGGCCGGCGATCCAAGCCAGGGTGGCGAAGGGATCGTAGAACGGCTCCGGGTAACGCTGGCGGACGTCCGGCGTCATGGCCACGTGGTCGGAGATCATGATGGAGTGATAGCCCAGGTCCTCGGCGACGCGCGCCCACCGCCCGAGCGCGTCCGCGCCGACCCCTGGCCCGAAGTTGAGGATGTTCACGCCGACTTGCATGAGCGCCCCTGTTCCTGGTCGTGTACGTTCGCCGACCTGCACGAGCTCGGATCTGACGTCGCCCTCGTCGTCGCCGCACGCCAAGCATCGCCCCGAGGAGTCTACGGCGTTCGAACAACACGACCACCTCGTCGTGTCGCGTCGAACCGGCGGCCCGTCTGCACCAGGCTCGAGCGATTGGGCGGCGAGCGCGATCGAAAGCTTCATAGTCGCCTACACAAATCAAAGGGGTCGAGTTCCTCGACCCCTTTGATTTCAGCGGCTTACATGGTTGCGGGGGCGCGCTTCCGACGTGGCGCATCCGAGCCGGGCGCCGGCGCAATCGAGTTCAGTTTCCGCGCTGAGGCCTAGTTTTTCGGCCATCGCGCCCGGCCGCTATCTCTCCCTTCTCCGCTCGTCGATCGCGCGCCAGAAGTCGTCCAGGTGCGCGTGAGTGCGGGTTCTGAGACGTCCCGAGACAAAGTCGGCGGTGGCCGTGCGTGCCGGAAAGCTCAGCTTTCCGGCGATAGATGCCGAGCTCCGCAGCCGGGTGGCGGGGTCAAGGGTCGCCGGAGGCGACGAGCGGAGCGAGCTGGCCCTTGATGCCGCCGCCGGGCCGCGGACTGAGAGATCTGCATCGGTCTCGGTACGGCACCTTTCTCAAGTGTCTATCTGCTGGAGGGCCTCCCGACCAATCCCTTGCGCGATGAGTCGATCCCACGCATCCAGGCAGCGCCCCCTAAGCTCCGCATCGTCCTCCGCTTGCTCATAGAGCCGAAGCAAGATCTTTGTGAGCAGATCGGCATCGAATGGCCTTCGCGTCCGGTGATCGCGCGCTTCCGTTGCGAGAGCGCCGGCGAGCCGATCGGCCACGGCCAAAATCGGTCCTGCGTACGGCCTCAGCTGACCAGCATAACGCTCCAGACCGGTCAGTAAGTCGTCCATGTTGTCGTCGAGCGCCGCACTTGCCGCCAGATGCTCCGCCAGCCTTTGCGCCGCCGCCGTCTCGATTGCCTCCTCGCTCCGGAAGAAGCGGGCCGCGGCGGCTCTCACATCCTTCTCTGGATCATCGAACAATGCGGCGAGCTTCATAATCGCATCCGGATTGGAACATTCGGCCGAGACCGCCGCCGCGAGAGCTTCGGCAACACCCTCCCTGACACGCGAACGAGACCTCAGGCATTTTTGAAGCCGCTCTCCCATCAGCCCGCGGTGCGCCCACACCACCGCCACCCAAGCCCCCCCAGCCTTTGCTACCTCGTCTACTGAAGACTCGAGCATGCGGTCGATGAACGAAACGAACTCATCGGCATGACGGACGATCGTGTAACCGAGGAACTCATTGACGTAGCGACTCTTCAGCACTTCGTCCCGTTCATGCGAGCAAGCAGTCAGGAATGTCGTGATAGCGGCGGCTCGATCAATGTTCCACAAAGGCAAGGCTAGCCCAAGCGCCGCGACTCTCACTGCTGGATGCGGGTCCCGAATGAGAGCATCGACAGCAGGGCGAAACGTATCGTAGTCATCACGTCGCGCAAATAGGATTACCCTGATGGCTTCGGCGGCCACACCTCGGACGCAGTTAATCGAAGTCGTAATGATGTCAGGTGCCGACTCGGACTGACCCGTCTTAAGTCCGCTGTAGACGGTGTACTGACCGTGCCCTGGATCTGGATGTGTCATCGCTGTTCTCGCGAGCCATTCGTGCGTTTTGGCACTCCACCCCTCTGTGCTGCGGGTCATGATCGCCCAGCAGAGTGCCGTCGCCGACTCTCGATCGGCGTCGAGCCCCGGAAATCGGTCTGCGATTGCTTCGATTTCACTCACGGTCGCGGGCCACCAATTTTGCTGGCTCTTTTCGTCGGCGCCGGAGGGCTCTGTATCCCGGAGATTCTGAAGGATCGTCCTCAGGTACGCGGGATCGGCAGTGTTCGGGATCATTAGGGCAAGACGGGCGAACCGCCGTGGCTCGACCTTCGTCATCACGCCTAAGTCGGTGGAAAATGCGCGAACTGACGCCTGGGCGACCTCGTCGGGGCCCACCTGCGTCCAACGCTCTCGGCGGCCGCGCCATTCGCCATTGATGACAGTCAGCCAATGCCGATCCGAGAGACGGCGAATGCGGTCTCGCGGGATTGTAGAGCGCACATAGCCCCCGCCGGTCCTTGGAAACCCCTTGAGAACACCTTCGACGGGGCCAAATTTTCTCCGGAGGACGTTCAACCGTCGCCTCGCCTCACCGGTCAGGCGGCACTCCGGGAGCGCCGCAAGCAGGACGTATTGGCCGAGCCCCATCCTGTTATGGGCGAGAATGTCGACCTCGACGGCACCGGGAGCAGCATGAAGACTCTTGAGCAGAAGGTCGTGGCGCCGTCGAAATTCCCTTTTCTCTGCCTCTGGGGCATGAGCGAGAATCGCGGCCACCACTTCCGCGAAAACGGCCTCGGAGCACAGGCCGGAGTACCGGCGGAGAAGACGGTGGGCTGGTCGGTACATTCCCCCGCCTATGCCGCCACAACGGAGGCGCGCCTGGTCGGCTATGAGCCACCGTAGCGAGGCATCCGCCTGATCGTCCCGGCCGGCCACCATGCATCGAGCGAACAGCCGACGTACCGTCCCAGAGCGAATTAGCGACAAGCTACTGACACGCTCCCAGAACGCACCTGGGACCGTTTCAATCATCTGTTTGCCCGCGGCAATGAGCACGCGGCTGGTTACCGCGACGACGTGCCAGAGTTCCCGCTCTGAGAAGTATCTCGGTGAACTGAATCCCTCCGTCGCCGTGGACCGACGTGATGACGCGATTTTGCGCAGAGTCCGAACTAGGAGGGGCGCAAGCTCGTCCCAGGCCTCGATGGGAATCGTTCGCGCGGCGATTGCGACGTGACCAGCGTCCTCCCCGCTCATCCTGTCGTGGTCACCCCGGCTGCTCGATTCATCGGCCGTCACGACGGAAGCCCTTCGGGTTTTCCCCAGCAGGCTCGCCTCGAAGAGCTGGATACAAC
>JBOGJF010000697.1:0-3514 GCA_050747785.1 Vicinamibacteria bacterium | reverse complement strand
GATGAATATGCCGCGCAATACCGGTCGGCCAGTGAAGTAAGCGAAGAGAAGACCCCCAAGGGTGCACAAAAAGAAAAAGGCGGGAAGTGCATTGTGGAGATTCACGATTGTGTCAGCCGCCGGGCCGCCTAACGACGTGCCGTTGAGCCGCGAAGACCCGCACGGCGCGACCGCACAAGCTGAGAGTATTTTGACGCGGGTCTTCGTCGGCTCCAACGGCTTGTTAGGCCGCATTCGAGTAGGCGTGTAAGTTGCCAACAGCAAGTTCTGTCAGCGAGGCCATTGTTCTTTGTCCAATTCCGTCCATTCCGTCCAGCCACCGCTTGTCTCCAGACCCCACCAGTAGTCGATCGAGTCGAAGTTCTCGTGCACAATTTCGCGATAGCGCCTACCACATTTGCGACAGCGAAAGTCGTTGACTTCCTTGCTTCCGCCGCCGTAGTCAGGCCCACTCCGATCGTAACCCGAGAGGTGTACCAAGAGGCCGCCGCAAAAGGAACACTTTCCCCCAAATCCTATGCCGCCTCCAAGGTAGCCGTGTCGCCGAGCGATTAGTATGGCAACGAATACCGCTAGCGCGGCAACTAAGGCAACGGCGAATGAAAAGGATAGCGTCAT
The DNA here is from genome assembly GCA_050747785.1 of Vicinamibacteria bacterium. Lineage (GTDB taxonomy): Bacteria > Acidobacteriota > Vicinamibacteria > Marinacidobacterales > DATDRI01 > CBDANW01. The sequence goes on along the minus strand of JBOGJF010000697.1, from coordinate 2,896 downwards.
GCGTGATCGCAGTCCGTTGCGGCCTAACGTATAGAGCTCTATCCGGAATCCCGTGAAGAAAGACCGGCGATTCGAGCTCAAGTCGTGGCGGAGATGATACCGGTGATCGGAGCGGAATCAGGATTTCGGATGGAGCCGAGTTGGACTGAGCCGCCGCGAGACACATGGGCGTTGATTTGCGGATCGAAGAGGGTGGAGGCGGAGGCAGAGGAAGGAGAACGGGTCAGTGATAGGCGGGGAAAGGGTGGTGGGAAGGGAGATCGGCGGTGGAGAGTGTGAAAAGGAACGGCCGCAGAGGGTGAGCCGATGGTTCGGAATGCGTGAAGAGAAGAGCGCGGCCATGACGGCAGAGTGACCGTGTGGCAGCGGAGAGAGGGAACGGCGGTGGCTGGTCACGAGGAATCCTCATAGCGCGGCCATGCGGAGAGTGGCTCGACCGGACCGACGATGCGCATGATGCCCTGACTACACTGGAGACAGCGTTGTTCGACGGGTTCTGCGTGCGTTCGGAGTGAGCACGGGCTTGTGCGCATGAAGCAGCAAGCGGGCGCGCTCGATGGAATTGGCTCGTAGCCGATTGGCCATGAACCCGTAGTAACGAATCCGGACGAAGCGGCTGGGGACCACGTGCATGAGAAAGCGCCTGAGGAACTCGCCAGCCTCGAGGGTCATGGTCTTGAAGACGCTGTCGTCGGCATAGTGGCGATAACGAAACGAGACGCGTTCACCGTCGAAGCCGAGGATGCGCGAGTTGCTGATGGCGATGCGATGCGTGTAGTTGGCCAGATATGCGAGGACTTGCGGGGGGCCACCGAAGGGCGCCTTCGCATAGACGACCCACTCTTTGGCGGCGAGGCGAGTCAGTAACAGATCGAGGGCAGCCGAGTTGGCGAGAACCCGCTCGGGAACTACGAGCACTCCGCGGTCCCACGCCTGGCGCAGTGACAAACAGAGATGAGTGCGGAAGCGCCGCGAGAGAACCTTCACGGGAAGAAAGAATGTGGGCTTGCGTACGCCGATCCAGCGCGCTCGATCGGCCGAGAAGCCTCCACCAGGAACGACGCAGTGAATGTGCGGATGAAGCACGAGTGTCTGGCCCCAGGTGTGAAGCACGCAGAGCGCGCCGGCGTGAAGCTTGAGCTTACTTCGCGCGACATCGGTAAGCGTGGCTCCGACCGCTCGGAAGAGAAGGTCGTAGAAGATGCGCGGTGCGTGCAGAGCCAGAACGTTCAGCTCCTCAGGCACGGTGAAGACCACGTGAAAGTACGGGACCGGGAGAAGCTCCGCCGAGCGCGCGTCGAGCCATTCGCGACGCGCCGAGGACTGGCAGCGCGGGCAAGCACGGTTCCGGCAGGAGTGCCATTGAATGTGCTCGTACCCGCAGTGGTCACACTGCTGCCGCTGCCCGCCAAGGGCGGGCGTTCGGCACGCGCCGATCGCGCGCAGGGCCTTCCGCTGCACGGCAGTGGTGCGATGAGTGCGGCAATAGCTCTCACCGCAGGTTCGCACGATCGCGCCGAGATCGCTCTCGGCCACCACGGCTCAGTCGTGCACGGGTTCCGACAGTAAGGCAGCGATCTGGTCGAGCGGGCTGACGATCTTTCCCATCGACTGCGGTGAGACGTGGGTGTAGGTCTCCGTCGTGTGAACGTTGGAATGGCCGAGCAGCACCTGGACCACGCGTGTGCTCGTTCCCCTTTCGATCAAATGCGTGGCGTAGCAGTGACGCAGCGTTCGCGGCGTGACTCGCACGCGCAGTCCAGACCGTTCGGAAGCGCGAGCAACGTACTTCTGCACTGTCGCCGGATCGAGCGGTCGTGAACGATCTCGGAACGCCGGGAACAGGAGATCGGTCAGCCGTTCCCGACGCCAATGCTCACGCAGAAGATCGAGAAGGATCGGCGAGAGCGGAACATAGCGATCCTTTTTCCCTTTTCCCTGGCGCACGCGGACGAGCATGCGCGAGGACTGGATGTCGCCTGCGCGCAGCGCCAACGCTTCGCTGATCCGCAGACCGGTCGCGTAGATGGTGGTCAGCAGCACCCGATACCGGGCAATGGGAATGCAGACCAGAAAACGCGCTGTCTGCTCGGGTGAGAGCACCACCGGCAGCCGGCGTTCCCGTCGCGCGTACGGGATGCGCGCCACTTCGTCCCCACGACCGAGAACCTCACGATAAAAAAACCGAAGCGCACAGACGGCCTGATTGGCCAACGTCGCCGATGCGTGCTTGTGCTCACGTAGCCAGATCTGATACTCGGTCACTTGTGCTGCGCCGAGTTGATCGGGCGACCTGCCGAAGTGCCGGGCGAAACGAGCCACGGCATCGATATACGTTTCCTCGGTGCGGGGAGAATAGTTCCGGGTTCGCAGGATGCTGCGCATCCGTTCGCGCAATACGGTGGTGACCATGACGAATCTCCTTTCGTGTTGAAGTTGGTCGCTCCAACACAATCGGTTCGTCTTGACTCACTCGGTACTCAGGCGCGAATCTCCATCTCGGCGCAGCACGCCGCCGTCAGGCGGCTTAGTCCAACTTAATCTTAGTGGACCTAAACTCGCCCGGCTAGTCGGACGAATTTTGTCCGGTCATTCCGGGGGCGCCTTCCGCGGTGTCCTGGGTTTTCCGGACAATTTCGGTCCGTTGGGAGCGGGGGTTATGCGACAGGTTGAGGCCGCCGGCGAGAACGTCGGCCGGACTGCGCACCGCCCGGCTTCCCGGTCGATTCAACACGTGCGTGTAGATCATCGTCGTCTTGACATCGGCGTGCCCCAGCAACTCCTGCACCGTACGAATGTCGTAGCCGTCCTCCAGCAGATGCGTCGCAAAGGAGTGCCGGAACGTCTGACACGTCACCCGCTTCGGAATTCCCGAGGCGCGCGTTGCCTCCGTCAC
>JBOGJF010000696.1:0-2715 GCA_050747785.1 Vicinamibacteria bacterium | reverse complement strand
GAGCCATTGCGGCCGAGCTCCACCTCCAGTCGCCCGCCCTCCGGCATGGCCTGAAGGGCGTTGCGAGCCAGGTTCCAGGCGATCTGCTTGATGTGATTGGCGTCGGCAAAGAGCTTCACCGCGGTTTCGGGGAGCTTCAACACGATCTGATGCTCCGGTTGAACCTCAGCGCTGTTTTCCAGCAGGGCAACGGTCTCACCCACGACTTCACGGAGGTCGAGGTCACGTGGCTCGAACTTCGGAGGACGCGCGTACACCAAGAACTCGTTCAGTATGGACGACAGGCGCTCGGATTCTCGCACGATGATATCCATGAGGCGCGACTGCTCGCTGGACAAACCCAGTTCCTCCTGGAGAACCTGCACCGAGCCGCTGATCGATGCGAGGGGGTTTCGAATCTCGTGCGCCATCCCCGCCGCCATCTCTCCCATCGTCGCCAGATTCTCCTTCAGACGGACTTCGTTCTCCAGCCGCTTGATCTCTGTGAGATCTTGGAACGTAAAGAGAAAACCACTCCTCCCCTCCCCCTGGAAGAGCAGGTGCGATACGCTCAAGCCGAGATAGATTTCGTCACCATGGCCATTGAGATAGGCCCCCTCCATGCGACAGTAACGGCGCTCCTCCAGCATCGAATCGATGCGCGGGATGAATCCGTCGTCTTCACCGAGAATCTCGCTCGCCTTTCGACCCACGGCCTGAGCGGACTTCACCTTCAGGATCGCCTGCGCGGCGTCGTTGAAGAAGTTGATTCGTCCCTCGACGTCGGTTGTCATCAAGCCAGACGTCAAGGAGTCGATGACGGTTTGGTTGAACGCTTGGAGATCGGCGAGATGGTCGGAGGCCACCTCAAGCTCGCGGCCCTTCTCCCGCAGGCTCTCGGAAAGATAGCTAGTGAGGAAGGCAACGGTGAAGTAGAGGAAGGTATTGAGGAAGACGGAAAAATGTATCGTCTGCGAGGGCACGGGATAAAAGGCTCCCAGGAACGGGTAGCCCGGAAGAATGCCCCAATGGACGAGCTCCAGAACCGCGGCATAGAGGATGGACGCCGCGCCCGCGGTCGCCAGCCCGCCGCGGCGATAGAGAATGATGCTGGCCGCAATGATGGAGATGAAATAGAGACGGGAAAAACTGCTCTCGATCCCTCCCGTGAAGAAAACCAGTCCGGAGATGATGAGCAAGTCCCCCGCGATCTGCACATAGGCCAGAGGACGGCGGTACGCCCCGGTAAAAGGCCATGCCAGCGCGTACAGCAGGGTCAGAAAATAGGTGATGGCAATCAGGGAATAGAGCGGGTGGACGGGCGTCTCGGGTCTGGCTATCACCTCGGTGGCTACCGCAAGCGCAAGAAGGATGGTGACCACGAGAACACGGAGCACCATCAGCCAGATGAGTCGGGTCTCGATGGGTGTGAAGGCGTCTTGCTTCGACATACCGAATAGGCGGGACTTGACTAATTCGTCCTGGATTCCACGCGGAGAGACTCCCGGCTTGGGCTCCCGCGACTAACGCAAGGTTGGTTCCGAACCGGTTCGACCTACACCTGAGGCGACCGGTTCTCCTGAGCTCGCGCGACCAGGTCGCCGGCGCTTGACCGCCACTAGCTCAGCTGGTTGATCAAATCGAAGATCGGCAGATACATCGAGATCACGATGCCGCCAACGACCGTACCCAGGAACAGGATCAGAACTGGCTCCATCAGGGTCATCAGGTTGGCGACGGCGGTGTCTACTTCATCTTCGTAGAAATCCGCGATCTTCGAGAGCATCACATCAAGCGCACCGGTCTGCTCACCCACCGAGATCATCTGAACGACCATGGATGGAAAGACCTCCGTGGCCTTGAGCGGCTGGGCCAGGGTCTGGCCGCCTTCCACGCTCTTCCGTGTGACCATGATCGCGTCCTCGATAATCGCGTTCCCCGACGTGCGTGCCGTGATCTCCAGCCCGTCCAGGATGGGAACACCACTGGACATCAGCGTTGCGAGAGTCCGGCAGAATCGGGCCACGGAGATCTTCTGCAGCAGAACGCCGAGTATGGGCAGCTTCAGCAGAAAACCATCGATTACCCGCCGCCCCTTGTAAGTCGCGTAGTAGCGGCGGAGGAAAACCACGCCAACGATCGACCCAATGACCATGAAGGGAAGCAATCGAACGAACCAATTGGACATGCCGATGACGATTCGGGTCGGCAACGGCAACTGTGCTCCTAGGCCGGCAAAGAGCGCCGCGAAGGTCGGAATGACCTTCCACAGGATGACGCCGACGACCATGCCGGCGATGGAGATGACCGCCGCGGGGTAGATGAGCGCCGATTTGACTTGGGACTTCAGCTTGACGTTCTTTTCGATGTAGACCGCCAGACGCTTGAGAATGGTATCCAAGATACCACCCGCCTCCCCGGCGGCAATCATGTTGGTATAGAGGTTATCGAAGGCTTGGGGGTGCTTCTTCATCGCGTCGGCGAGGGAAGAGCCACCCTCCACGTCTTGGCGCACTCCCAGCAGTACCTTCTGAAAATTGGCGTTCTCCTGCTGGCTTCCCAAAATTTCCAAACACTGTACCAGCGGTAGCCCGGCATCGATCATCACTGAGAACTGACGCGTAAAGATCGCGATGGACTTGGGCTTGATCCCGCCGCCCAGCTTGGGTAGCGCGATCTCCTTGCCTTTCTCCTTGATGCTGGTGACCAGGACCTGCTCACGGCGGAGCATGGCAA
>JBOGJF010000695.1:0-6007 GCA_050747785.1 Vicinamibacteria bacterium | reverse complement strand
GATCCCAGTAGCTTCCTGGCCGAGATCTCGAGCTCGATTCGCGTCGCGATCGGATGGGGCGCGAGGCTGTACCGCTTCAGCGAGACCCCGTCATGGTAAACGAGCTCCAACTCCAGCCCCCGCGCGGCACAGCGCAACGCGCCCAATCTCCTGGCGGCGCGACGACAAAGCAGACCCAACCCGCGGTCCAAGCGCGTGGCCCGCACCGGCGCGTTTCCAATTTCCATGCCGCGCACCAGATCGAGCAACCCTGACGCTCCCGGTCCTAACAGCGTGCGCGCCTCCTCACCAGTCAGTTGAGCCAACTCCCCGAGAGTTTCAATCCCTCGGCGATGGAGTGCCGCGGCTTGTGCCGGGCGCAGCTCGTCCAGCTCGGCGAGCGGAACGGACGCGATGAATCGCGCCTCATAGCCCGGTAGGAGGATAAGCAAGCCCCGGGGCCTCGCCAGACGGGAGGCGATCCGCGCCGCGAGCCGCGTCGAGGCGATGCCGACCGAGGAATCCATCGCGATCGAGTTGCGGATGTCCTCGCGCAGGCGTTCCGCCCACCCGACGTCCAGAGCCTCGGGGGCTCCGAGCGCCGCGTCGGCGGTCGTTCCCCCAGGGTGTACGAGGAACGCTTCGTCGGCCGACGGGTGCTGCCAACCCGTACCGTGCCGCGCCAGGCAGTGCTCGAACCCGGCGGTCCGGGATAGAAGGGCCTCCAGGTCGCCTCCCACCGGCTGCTCCTCGAAGAAGTTATCGAGCGTGACGTGGGCGACCTGCGGCGTTTCACGTTTCATTTGTGGATCTAGTGCACCGGCTTCTTTCCCCAGCCGACGTTCGAATACGCTTCTTGAAAGATGTGCATGTTCTCTTGGAGCGCGGCCGTCAAAGCGGGGATGAGCTGTACCGGAACGACGACCTTGACTCGGACCGGAGCTTGGACGACCTGAGTCGAGCCGTCTTGCGCCTTCTTGATGTCGCGCTCCGAGATCGGAACCATCTCGCAGAAGGTCAGGGTGAAGTCGAACGGAGTGTGGGCGATGGCGCAGAAATTCGCATAGACCCGCTGCGTCGACTCGCCTTCACTGGGAACGACGGTAAAGTTGATCGACTTTTTTTGCTCCATGACTCGGTCCTCTCCTTATTTTCGGGAGTTTTCAGGGGTTTTGCGGGGCCTTCCGCAGTTGTGAAGTCCATAGGTGCCCGGCCTCGGCCATCAGTATTTCCGCATGAGACCGATGACCACGCCCTGGATCTTCACGTCTTCCTCTTTGGCCAGTATGGGCTTCATGGTGGGATGCGCGGGCTGCAATCGAATCTGGCCTTTCTCTCGGTAGTACTTTTTCAACGTGGCGTTCTCTCCTTGCAGAAACGCCACCACCATCTCTCCGTTCCGGGCGGAAGCCCGGTTCTCCACGATCACGTAATCGCCGTCGCGCACTTGATCCTCGACCATGGACTCCCCCTTCACCCTAAGGACGTACACGTCGCGCCGCCCGATCATGTCTTCTGGGACGGCCACGACTTCGTTGGTGCGAATGGCCTCGATCGGCTGCCCAGCAGAAATCAGGCCGATGAGCGGCACGTCCCGAGCCTCGGGCTTCGACTGCGTGGGAACCACCTCGATGGCCCGGGCGCGGTTCCAGTGGCGATGGATGAGCCCCTTCTCTTCCAAGTGGACGAGGTGCTTGTGTATGGTGGAGATGGAATTGAGCTTGAAGTGCTGGCTGATCTCGACGAGGCTAGGGGCATAACCGTTTTTTCGAATGGACTCTCCGATGAAGTCCAAGATCTGTTTCTGGCGTTTCGTAAGAATCATGGCGGCGCCTCCGCTTGTTCCCACTATTAACGAACGAAAAGAGAAATAGCAAGGGAAATTTAGCGTAATTTTTCGTGCTATAAATAGCATTCGAAGCCCGCCCTCGCCGAAAGGCCGCCAGGCGAAGGTCGGTCGACAAAGGAGGTCGAAATGGCGAAAGACCTGGCGAAGATGGAGTGCGTGCCCTGCAAGGGAGGGGTTCCTCCCCTAAAGGGCCCCGAGCTCGCCGGCCTGGAGAAGAGACTTGGGGGGTTCTGGCGAACCGTCGACCAACATCATCTCGAGAAGGAGTTTACTTTCAGGGATTTCCGTGAAGCCCTCGCGTTCACCAACGAGGTCGGCGAGCTGGCAGAATCCCAGGGTCACCACCCCGATATCTATCTGGCCTGGGGGAGAGTGAAAGTCACGATTTGGACGCACAAGATCGACGGTTTGACGGAAAGCGATTTCGTGTTGGCAGCGAAGGTGGATCGGTTGCCCGGGGCGGCGGGCGTTACGACTCGACCACGGTGAGCAGGACGCTCTGCATCAGACGGAGCCGGGCGTTCTCGATGGCGATCGAGGCGTGCTGCGCGAAAATCGTGGCCATCCGCATGTGGTAGTCCGTGAATTGTAGCCCGGGATCGTCGGTCACGATCCCGACGTTGAGGACCCCGAGCAGGCTGTCGCGCAGCTGGAGCGGTACCGAGATCGAAACCCGAACCGCCTCGTCGTGCGCGGTGAGCCGTTCGAAGCGACCGTCCTCGGCCGCCCGCCCGTTCAACAGGACCGGCTCTCGATGGGCGGCGACCCAGCCGGCCACACCGTCTCCCAACCGCTGCTTCGTGAGCGCGACGATCTCCTCACCGATCCCCTCGGCGGCGGCGATCACCAGATTCTCTTCATCCTCGTCGAGCAGCATGAGGGAGCCTCGGTTTCCACCGACCAGCGCCAGCCCCGCGGTTAGGACCGCCGCGAAGGTCCGCTCCGGTACGGCACCCGCGTTGACCGCGCTGATCGCGCGGTACAGCCCGGCGAGCTCCTGGAGACGAGTCTCCAGGTCCGCCGACTTGTCCTGCTCGAGCGAAAGCTTCTGCCGAAGCTCCTTCTGTCGCCGCCTGAGCCGGCGTTCCTTGCCCACGGCGTAGAGACATGCGAAGAGGCAAACCACGACCAACCACGGTATGGCGCTCCCCTGACCTTCTGCGAAGGCGAGGTAGCCGATAACAGCAAGGAGCACGAGCAGGAGCCAGAGAACGAAGTGAAAAATCTCCGTCCTCTGCTTGTCGAGCCGCTTGACCTCCATACACGAGCCCCCTTGCAGAGCGTTCCGCAGAGCTATTCGCTTTTGTGGCTTGACTTTAGGGTACAGGATCCCGGGGTTTCCTACAACTGCCGCACGGGGAAGCCGACTTAACTATCCAAGAGATCCACGACGAAGGACAGCACCGAGCTCAGTGTCTCGTCTCCCCCTGCCAACGTCCCTGAAACTCCGCCGACGGCAGGGGAAGACGGTTCCATCGAGACCGGTCGCGTCTGTTCTTCCTCCGTCCGGAGGAGCTTCCGGCTATGCTCGAGACCACCACTGGCGAGGTAGGCTCCTATTTTCCCCAGCTCGTCGCAATCGAGCCAAACGCCGTCGGCGCGGCATTCGTCGATGATCACTCCGCTCGCACGCATGAAGTTCCGTCGGTTCATCCCCTGGCCGCAGGCCGGACATTTCAAGTACGCCACGGTGGTCTGCGTACGATCGAGCTTCGAACGCTCGGGGCTGGTGCCGTCCCCGGTCCGGTACTCTTCTTTCCCGCGCTGAGCTTGCTGTCGGACGATCCCGTCGAACGCCTTCACATCCACCCACATGCCGGAGCAAGAGGAACACTCATCGACCATGAATTGGCCAATCTTGCGATTCAGGAGCTTCGGATCGCGGCACCGCGGGCAGGCTAGCTGGCCGGTCGTTGCGTCCAGTCGTCCCGGATGGAGAGCCTCCCCGCAGCTCGCGCAGAACTTGCTTTCCTTTGGAGTGCGGCGAAGACAGAGCGGGCAGACGAGCGTCAGATCCGCCGAGTCTCGCACCGGGACCGCGCCGCAGTAATGGCAGGGCGTATGGCCGGGCGCGCGCGACGCGCCACAGGACTGACAATGGTGCACGTCGGGCGTATAGGAGCGCAAAGGAGGCACTTCCATGACGAAGTTGCAAACACATCTCAACTTCTGGCCGACGCGGTAGTGGGTCGCATCCCACTGCCGCTTGCACTCCTGGCACACAATGAGTCTCATCTGAGTTTTGTCTTGGATCGATAAAGATGATAGCAGAGGCCCGCGGCATCGAGAAGCCGCCTGCTACTCGTCGTCATCGCCTCCCCGCAACCCCTCCCACCCTTCCCGAAGAATCAGGGGCACCAAGGCGAGAGCGGCGAGAGGATCCGCCCAACCCCAGCCGAATAGACTGTTGAGCAGAAGGCCAGCCAGGGTCGTGAAAGACAACCACGCGCAGGCGATGGTCTCGTAGGCGTCGGCCCGCAAGGCGGAGCTCCCCAGCGCTCGAGCCGTCTTCAACTTGACCCATCCGAGAAAGGGCATCACTGCCAGCGAAACCGCCGTCAGGACGATTCCGATGGTGCTCTCGCGGGCGGGCTCGCCGAATCCTAGAAGGCGCCGTCCCGCTTCGACGAAGATAAAGATGCCGAGAGCGAGCAGAAGCGCTCCGGCCACGCGCGAAGCTCGGTGCTCGAGCTCCTCCGCCCTCGCGAGTGTGAGCCCTTGGAGCTCTCGGCGAAGGCGCCACCCGACCACGACACCGCTCATGGTCTCGATCCCGGAATCGATGCCAAAGCCGGTGAGCGCGATCGAGCCCGCAGTGATTCCGGCGGCGACGGCAATGATTCCCTCGAGCGTGTTCCACGCGACGGTGGCGATCTCCAGGCGCCAGCCTCTTCGCAGCAGAACTCTGCGGGACTCCGGTGGTTCTTGCGTCACAGATCCGCACTCATCTGTTGCCCGCCAAATTGCGTGGTTGCTGTAACCGGACCGAGCCAGGCGGGGGCACTAGCGTGCTTCGAGTCGGCCGGTTCGCAGCCAGGCCCGCAGGCGTGGGCGGTCGTACAGGCGAAATCGGAGGACCGCCCAGAGTGTCACGGCGAGACCGATGGCCTCGGTCGTTAGGTTGTAGGGGCTCAAGACGCTATAGACCCAGTCCTCCAGTGGGAGGTCCCGATAGGCGAACCTACCGGTGAAGGGCCACAGGGCCACCCACGGGCGCATCCACATCAGGTCGCAGAGCTGATGCATCCACAGTGCGAGAGCGTAGACCAGAGGCTTGTGCCAAAGGACTAGCGCTCCCGTAAGGAGCAGGTTGACGAGCAACGAGTGAAAATAGACGCGCCCGTTGTTGAGCGTCTCGCGGAAGATCACGAGTCCCAGGGGCTTGTCGATGAGATCGGCTAGAAGTGCAATGAAAATAATCCAACGCAGATCGGCTTTGGGGAACGCCCACCGTGAGGGAAGCGAGGCCGACGCGATGTGTCCGAAAACCAGCATGAACGGCGCGGCCATTCTACGGTGTGGGGACCGATTGTCAACTTCTGAGCTATCATGAGCAGGCATACGAGGGATATAGATATAGATGATTAGAGCGATGGCGTTGGCGGCCTTTTCGCTGGTATCGCTGCAGGCGCTCCATCCCTTCTTCGTGCCGGCGAGTTACCGAAGTGGCTCGCTACCCACGCAACCCCCCCAGGTCGCCGGCGGCGGTGACGTGCTTCTCGAGGTGAAGGTCGGCCTCGATGGAAAGGTGATCCAGGCATCGACGCTCAGAGACACGCCGCTGTTTACCGAGCTCCTGGTCGAGGCCATCCGCCTGTGGCGATTCGCACCCGCCGAGCAGGAGGGAGAAGCAGTGGAGTCAGCGGTCCTGGTGGCGGGGTTGTTCCGCCCACCGACCGTCATGGGCCCGACCGCGGGGGAAGCGCGGCGAGACGTGGGCACCGCCACCGACGCAATCCCGATCCCCTATAGCACCGCAACGCCCACCTACCCTCCGACTGCTCTGACGGACGCGGTAGTTCTGGTGGAAGCCGTCGTGCAGAGCGATGGAACGGTGAAGCAGGCCCGCCCGGTACGATCGGTGGCTGGCTTCGACGACGCGGCGACGAAGGCGGCGGTTCAGTGGAAGTTTCGCCCCGCTCGCCGAGAAGGTAGACCCGTCGACTCTCTCGCCTACAT
>JBOGJF010000694.1:0-3219 GCA_050747785.1 Vicinamibacteria bacterium | reverse complement strand
GCTCCAGATTCTCCAATGTGGACGCGGGACCGGTGATCGTGATCTCGGGAGGTTGGAGGCGAATGTTGGTCAGCACGAAACCGGCCGCCGGCTCCCCCACGACGCGTGGAACGACCTGGACGGTACGTTCGGCGAGCTTCTCGATCACGAGATTCACCGAAGCCGGCGTGACCCGAATCACGCGTACACCGTAGGGCGTTTCGACCTGGGAAGGAGTGAGATAGACGGTCTGGTGTCCGGGCTTCGCCTCCGCCAAATCCATGGCCGCTTGGATCGCTTGAGGCGAAACCGCCCGTAGGAACTCCGAGGAGCCTCGGAGCCGAACATCGACCTGCTGTGCCGATTCCTCGATGATCTCGAGTCCCTCGGGAAGATTGCGAAACTCCAAGGGGATCGAGACCACGATCTCCGTTCCCCGTTCACCGGCCACGATGTACCAGAGCGAGAAGGCCAGGACCAAGGATACGAGCTTCAGCCCGAGGTTGTCCCAGAGTCGGAATCTCATATCGGCGAGCCTTCTCGGACGCTCGTGTCTCGTTCCTGAGCGGACTTGGCCCTCCCCGGCGACAGGACTTGCCGCAGCTTGGCTCGCAACGTGTCGCCGTCCATGCCCCGCAAGATGTTCCCGTCCTCGAGATAGCTGATGGTCCCGGTTTCCTCCGAGACCACGATGCCGACGGCGTCGGTGTCTTCGGTGATGCCGGTGGCTGCCCGGTGGCGTGTACCGAGCTCTTTGGACAGGTGGGGGTTGATGGAGAGTGGCAGGAAGCAAGCTGCCGCGGCCACGCGGTTCCCCTGGATGATCACCGCCCCGTCATGCAAGGGTGTCCGGGGATTGAAGATGGACAGCAATAGATCGTAGGTGAGAACGGCGTCGAGGATGATGCCGCCCTCGATATAGCTACGAAGACCAATGTCCCGCTCGATGACGAGGATCGCCCCGGTCCTGCGACGCGCGAGCGTCGTCGTGGCGAACACCACTTCGTCGATGGTCTCGCTGGTGTGTGGCGCGAGGAATCGAAACAGCGGCGCCTTGCCCAGGTGGGCGAGGGCCTTGCGAAGCTCGGCCTGGTAGAGAACGATGATGGCGAACCCGACGTAAGCGAGGCTGTTCCTGAGTAGCCAGTCGACCGTCTCCAATCTCGCCCAACGTGAGAGGAAGTACAGCATCACCACGATGAGCGTGCCTACGACCATCTGGAACGCGCGGCTTCCGCGAATCAGCTCCAGAAGCTTGTAGATGAGAAAGCTCACCAGCAGGATGTCGATGGCATCGACCCACGAGAACTCGGTCGCCTGGGCGAAGGCTTGCAGAAACTCTATCAGGCGACTCACCCGGCTTCTCCCGCTCGAGTCTCGTTCAAGATGGCGTCGACGAGACGCGCGACCTGCACCATTTCGGCTACGTCGTGGACGCGCACCACGTGGGCGCCGCGCATGATGGCCGCCGCCACCGAGGCGGACGTGCCGTGGAGCCTTTCCGCGACGGGGAGGTCCAGCAACAGGCCGATGAAGCTCTTGCGGGACGTCCCGACCAGGATCGGCTTTCCGAGACCGGATAGAGCGCCGAGCCGATTCAGCAGGATCAGGTTGTGCTCGACGGTCTTGCCGAAGCCGAGGCCAGGATCGACGAGAATCGAATCCGGGCCCACTCCGGTTGTCTCCGCGGCCGCAACCGCCCGTTCGAGAAACGCGCACACTTCGACCGCGACGTCCTGATAGCTGGGACTCTCTTGCATGGTGCGAGGGTCGCCCTTCATGTGCATGAGAACCACGCCGGCTTCCGTCTCGGCAACCAGACCCGCCATGTCCGGGTCGCCACCGAACGCGCTGACGTCATTGACGATCTGGACGCCATGGTCGAGCGCCCACCGCGCGACCGATGCCTTGGTGGTATCAACGGAGATGAGGACGTCGGTTTTGGATCTGAGCTTGTCGATGACCGGCGCAATGCGATCCAATTCCTGCTCCGCCGGGACCGGTGATGCTCCGGGGCGGGTGGACTCGCCCCCGATATCGATGATCGCCGCGCCTTCCCGCACCATTTGGAGACCCAGATCGACGGCGCGATCGGCATTCAAGAAGCGGCCACCATCCGAGAACGAGTCTGGTGTCACGTTGATGACACCCATCACGCGGGTTCGCCGCCCGAGAACGAGCTCCCGGCCCCGGGCGCGGAAGATGTGGAGCGATCTCGCCGCGGGGGGAGACAGCACGTCACGTGAAACGGTCAACGCCGACTCATCTCGAAACAGGCCCGCTCATCTCGGCAAGTCGGCACGCTCGGTAGGCTCGAGGGTCCGCGGTGTTGCGGTCGAGCCAAACTCGGTTCGCCAACCGTTTCTCAGGTCGTCGTGGGGTCTTGCCTCCCCTGCTACGGCACTAGCTCTGCGGAATGCTCTTGGGCTCCGGCAGAATAGGCGGCGTCAGAGAGGCCTTTTTCTTTTCGTCCTTGCTCTCGACCTTCTTTTCGGGAGTCGTCTCCGAGGGGGCGGGCTCGCGCTCCTTCAGGGGAATACCTTCGATCGCCATCCGCACCTCTTCCGCGTCCAGGACCTCGCGTTCAAGGAGGGCCATCGCCACCCGCTCCAACAGAATCCGGTTGGTGGTCAAGAGCTCCTTGGCGCTCTTGTAGTTCCGCTCCACGATCCGTTTGACCTCCTCGTCGATCTTGATGGCGGTGTCCTCGCTGTAGTTCGGTTGGTGAACGATGTCTCGCCCCAAGAACGGCTGCTCCTCTTTCCGTCCGAAGGTCATCGGACCGAGGCGCTCACTCATGCCCCACTCGCACACCATCCTGCGAGCCAGCTCCGTCGCCTTCTCGAGATCGTCGTGCGCTCCGCTCGTAATCTGGTTGAGGATGAGCTCCTCTGCGATGCGTCCGCCCATCTTGACCGCGATCATGGCCTCGACGTAGACCTGGCTCGCACTGTAACGCTCGGACTCGGGTAGCAGCTGCGTGACCCCCAGCGCCATGCCGCGGGGAATGATCGTCACCTTGTGAATGGGATCGGCATCGGGCAGGAGCGCCGCGACCAGCGCGTGACCCGCTTCGTGGTACGCGGTGGTCCTCTTTTCGCCCTCGCTCATGATCATGGAGCGACGCTCCGCTCCCATGAGCACCTTGTCCTTCGAGTCCTCGAAGTCCCGCATGCCGACGGCCTTGCGACCGTAGCGAGCCGCGTTGAGGGCGGCTTCGTTCACCAGGTTCGCGAGGTC
>JBOGJF010000693.1:0-2142 GCA_050747785.1 Vicinamibacteria bacterium | reverse complement strand
TCCAACGGCTCCTCCATCAAGTACCTTCGTTCTATCAGCCCCCGCTTCTCCTCGCGCTCCATCATGCCGACCGTATGGATGAGCCGGCATTGGTGAGCCAAGGATTCGAAACCGCGATCGCCCGCTTCCCGGCGAACGGGCGCCTCCACGCGGCCTACGCGGAGTGGCTTCTGAGCGCACGGTCCGATCTCGCCGCCTGGGCCGCTATCAGCGACACGAACGTCCCGACCGATCCTCAGCCCTTGGCGGAAAAACATATTCGTGTGGCTCTCGAGCTCGAGCCCGCTCTCACCGGAGAGCTTCTGAGCACGATGCACCGCTATGGCGTTCCCGCCAACCGTTGGGCCGACCTAGTTCCGGACGATGACATAGCTCAGCGTGAGCTCGTTTCCGCGCTGTTCGGCGGAGAGCACGACGCCCAGGCGATTGCCTTGCTTCGGAACTTGTTGACCAAACCGCAGGACGTCTCGTTCCTACGACAAGCAACGGGATGGGCGCTGCAGCGTGGAGAGCCCGAGCTGGCGCTCCAAGCCGCGCTCGAGTGGCAGAGAGTCGAAGAGAAAGACACGAAGCCCGATGCTTTCGAATGGGCCCTCTACGTGTCGCGAGCCCACCTTGCCCTCGACGATCCCGATGCCGCCTATCAGTCTTTTCGAGATACATTGAAACGCATCGAGAGCTCCTCGGGGACTTCGAGCCAAATCGGTCTGGAGCTCCTCTGTGCCATGGCCTACGAGTACCTGGGGCACGGAGAGGTTTTCCTGGCCGAGAGTCTCTTCACCGAAGCCACGACTCTCTCCCCAACTTACACTCCAGCGAGCCTGGGCTTAGCGAGAATCTTTCGCAGCACGGGTGACGAGGCGGCGGCCATCGAGCAGTACCAGAAAGTATTGCGCGAGGAGCCCAATCATGCCGAGGCGGAACGAGAGCTCCAGCAACTTCTGGCCTCACCCGACTCACGGAGATCCTCGCTTCGATGATGCCCATCCTCATCGCCTTGCTGATCCTCGTCGTGGCGGTTGGCCGTGGGGGCTACCATCCCTGGGCGACGCTCGTGCTCGAGCTGGGAGCCGCGGGCCTCTTGCTCTGGATCGTTTTCGACGTCCTCCGTAAGACGAGCCCGGAAAAGCGAAGGCGACTCATCGAGCAGCGACGCGCTTGGAAGAAACTCCCCCGTCGCGCGCGCCGTGACCCGAACGTCACGATCCTTCCGCCCGAATCGCCTCTAGACGAGGAAACCGAAGAGTTGAATCACAACGATCACGTGCTCCTCCTTGGCTACCCGTTCAAACGAACGGGGCTCGGCCTACCGTTACTGCTGCTCTCGGTTTGGCTCGGTTTGTCGGTGGTGCCGCTTCCGTCTGAGCTGCTCGGAGCCATCTCGCCCCAGGCCTACTCCTTCCGTCAAGAATCCGCCGCCATTTCGGGAGAGCCAACTATCGGAGCAGAACCGCTGAGCCTCGCGCCATTCTTGACGCTCCGTGGCTTGTGGCAGTGGGTGGCTTATCTTGCTCTTTTCTACGCCGCGTTTTGCGTGGCCGGGGACGCCCAAAGAGTCGAAAGGCTGACCTTTCTGCTTTTCCTCGGCGGGATCGGCTTTGGAGCCTTCGGAGTCGTGCAGTGGCTTCTCGGCGTACAGTCCCAGGCGGGAGCCGTCTTTTCCATCGCGGCCATCCGAGCCACGGGAAGCTTCGGCAACGCGAACCACTACGCGACGTTCATGGGAATGCTCCTTTTGTGCGCACTCGGATGGCTGGGAGCGCGACGGGCGAGCCTTCCTCCCGCCGGCGGGCGCCACCGCCGGCACGTCGAGGGTCAGGAAGCCAAAGCCAAACTCGTCATGGGAGGCCTGGGCATTGTCGTGATGGGACTCGGTCTCATCTTCTCGCTCTCCCGCTCCGGTATCACGTTCACGCTCGCCGGCTGTGTCGCGCTGGCGCTCATGACTCGTCGAACCGCCGATTCCGCGGCCACGGATACTATCGAGATCGGACGGTCCCCACGTCATGCCCCTTCCCGCCGCGCCTACTGGGCACTGGCGCTCGCAGTCACAGGCTTCGCGGTTTGGATCGGCATCGGGCCGGTCTTGGGTCGCTTCGCCGAGCTCCCTGAGGAATGGGAAGCCGAACAAGCGCGCCCACA
>JBOGJF010000692.1:0-7913 GCA_050747785.1 Vicinamibacteria bacterium | reverse complement strand
AAAGCACCTTCACCAAAGCCCAACCCACTCATACACCCCATGTCCCCGCACGGGACCAGGAAATTATTGAGAAAACCTCTCTCTACAGAAAGATTCTGACCCTGGGCGCCAGGCTGTAGCGTGAGTGGATCAAGGGGCGAGCCCGACAACACATCAAACGGGCCACCTGATGATATGGGTGGCTCGACGGTCAGCGTCTGTCCTACGAAGCGTTCCGCGAAAGTCGCACCACCGGAGGCCAGGATCCCGTCGAAAATGAGACCCGGAAAGGGCACCGCCACCACATCCTCGAAGTCGATACGATTCGGGCCAACAGATTCATATGGTACTTGGTTAATCGGTTGAGCCACCGTCGGAGCCACGAATCCTATTATCGCCAGGGCGGTCATACCTGCTCTGCGGAGAGACTTATTCATGGGGCCCTTTCAGGCTGCGGAGCGTGTGGAGAAATGCCATTGATTCCAGGACACACGTGCGCGCTGATGATGGCCTCACCCGATGGCCCCGGCCTCTGGAAAGGCCCGACGGTGTGGACACCATCGACGCCGGATCGCCGCAAATGGTGCTGACACATTGGCAGAAACCCCTATTCTGCCCTAGGGTAATTCGGTTGGGTGGGAACTACGCCCGAGGGGTCAAGCGAAGTGGATGCTATGAGAAGAGGAAGGCGTTGTCAACCCGAGTTCCCCTAATTGTTGTCACTTGGTTCAGGCCGGGTCTGCCGTCCGCACGTCTCCCGATCGAACGCGTAAGAACGTGGCCTGCGAGCGAGGACGCTTCTGCTTGGGAAGATCAAGAAAAAAGCCAAGGCGTGTGACGCCGTTGGCTGTTGAAGTGTTCAGTTTCCAGCGGCCGCAAAGGCTTTCTGGAAGCCATGGTCAACCCGCTCGAGGAGATCGAAAGCCGTTCGGTAGCTTCTCATCTGATGGGTCGCATAGTGGGTTGCGGCGTTGTACGCCTCGGGTATGGGGTGGACCCCATTTTCTAGACCAAAACAGGGCACAGCTAAGGTGGAGCCTGCTCGGTTGAAGACCTCTCCGTCGCCGACATGTTGTCTTCCGGAGGCGACCGAAGGGAGCCTCCGGAAAGTGAGCTTGAGGAGGGACGGACTGAAGGTCCGCGCTTTCGTGGACGGCGAACTGAGTGAGGTCACGTCTGCGTGGTTACGAGACTTCCGTTCGTTTGCGTCGCCGTCCCGCAGCCCGACGGACGGCTTTTGCGAGACGCCATCGTTTCCAGTCCGGGGCACCTCCGGGCTGGTGACGTAGAGCCGAGCGCGTGACCTCGACTTCGAGAACATCGCTGGCATGGGCAACCACGAGGTCCCGGATCCACTCTGGGAGCGAAGGCCGGCGGCGCGCGACGATATGGTCACGGTGCATCGCTTGCTCGATCGCCCCCCAACTCAGCGTCCGAGAATCGCACGTAGACTCCGTGCTGGCGAGGATGAGGTGTCTTGGGTCTTCCACGCTTAGCCATCGATTTACCGATATCACGATATCAGAAACTCGCAGGGGCGCCGAGTCTGTCCTCACCACATCCGCTGACTCTCGCTTCCGGTGAAAATGCATGGTGGACGCCATCCTCACGCAGCCTCGTTGACAAACCCGTCGTAGAAGTTCGCCGGCGTTTGATAGCCGAGCGCTTCGTGCGGACGCGCGTTGTTGAAGAACTCCAAGTAACGAGCGATGCCCGCGCGGGCCACAGACACGGTCTCGTACGCGTACAGGTAGACCTCCTCGTATTTCAGTGAACGCCAGAGCCTCTCGACGAAAACGTTGTCGAGGCAGCGTCCCCTACCATCCATGCTGATCTTGATTCCGTCATCGAGCAGGACGCTGGTGAAGTCCTCCGAGGTGAACTGAGCGCCCTGGTCCGTGTTGAAAATCTCGGGGCGACCGTAGCGCGCCAGGGCTTCGCGCAGGGCCTCCACGCAGAAGCTCGTCTCCAGAGTGTTCGACAAGCGCCAGGCGAGCACCCGCCGAGAATACAAATCGATGATCGCCACCAGGAACAGGAAGCCTCGCGCCATCGGGATGTACGTGATATCGGAGGCCCAGACTTGGTTGATGCGAGAAATCTTCAGATTCACCAGTAAATACGGGTACACGGCATGCTCCGGGGCGGGCTTGCTCGTGTTGGGTTTCGGCGCGACACTCTCGAGCCCCATCAGGCGCATCAGCCGCTGCACTCGCTTTCGGTTCACGTCGACTCCCTCTGCTTTCAGCGTTCGGGTCATCTTGCGGCTACCGAAAAATGGATACTTCAGATGGAGCTCGTCCATCCGTCGCATCAAGGCGAGCTCCTCGGCATCGGGCTCCACAGGTTCGTAGTACAGACTCGACCGATTCACGTCCAGCAGCTCGCACTGCCGGCGCATCGACAGCCCGGCGTTGGGTTCAACCAACGCCCGTCGGGCCGTCACCGGGATCGACCGAGCCCTCGTGACAAAAAATCCCTCTCCACCGTCAGCTCTCCGATCTTCTGCAGCAGTTCGGCCTCCCGTCCTGACGAATCGCCTCCACCCCCATCTTCGGCTTCGAACGCCCTCTCGATATTCTCCAGCAGCTGCCGCTTCCACTTGTAGATCTGGTTCGCGTGAACCTGGTGCCGCCGCGACAGCTCCGGTACCGTCTCCTGTTCCCGTAGTGCCGCCAAGGCAACCTTGGCCTTGAAGGCCGGACTGTGTTTCGTTCGTTTTCCGTTCATTTCTTCTCTGCTCCATGCTGAAGGAACAGGCTCCTCCCACCACCTTAACCCGTGGTCTGAAAAATGGGGTCCACTTCAGTAGACCGTGCGGGTCGTAGCGATACTTTCCCAAAGCTTCTCGGCATGGCGTTTCGGGATGCGACCGAGCATCCCAGTCAGCCGAGTGGGCTCCAGGGTCATCTCCGACCAGAACCGATAGAACTGCTAGGGAATTGTAACCGAGGCGGTGCCGGAAAACCGCCCGGAAAACGAAGTCGAGCGGGGAACCTGGAAAGCTCGAGGTGTGGGGAAACGGGTGGAGCGGGAGAGGGTCTGTGAATCGGAATGATGGAACGTGAGGGCAGGGCCGAGAGGGCAAAGGTCTATCGTTGGGGGGAGTGGTCAGAGCTAGCTATGGTGAGGACTCTGTCAAGTCCGGTGGAGCCCGCGGGGGGTGATTCCCCTTGCCGAGGTGGTCGAGGATTTGGCGGATGACGTTTGGGTCGATGAGGAAAGCGAGAATTTTCATCCTTGCTCCAGAACGATGGCAGTCCAAAGGGTCGACCTCGTAGATGCGGTAGATGAGCTCTCTCCAGCGTTTGCTCAGAGTGCGCCTGGGAGTCGCGTCTTCGGCCTCGCCGTCTGCCCCGATGCGCTCGTTGTCCCTCCCGCGGTAGGTTTCGCGCACGCGGTTGGCGTAGACGCCGTAGAAATGGACCAGGTGCTTTTGGGGCTCGGGGATGTGGATGAGGACGCGGGCGAGAAACTCGAGGGGGTCGACGAGGGGCTCCTCGTCGAGCTCTTGTGCTGGCTTGGGCTCGTAGAGCAAGAGCTGGGAGTCTCGATGATAGCGAAGGCGGGAGAGGTTCACGGGGGGCCGCATCAAGTAGCGAGCGAGCTTGTGAAGGCCGTCGGAGTCTTGGGGATAGACGGTGGTCCGGTTGTGAACGCCAAAACCCGAATTCCGCCAGGACAAGAGAAGCTCGATGCGCTCCTGGGTGATGAGATCGCGGTCTCGAAGAAGTCCGAGAATCTTGTGCCGAAGGACGAGCTCGGCCTTGAAGGAGTCAACATAGGGGATGGGATGCCACGTCCCGTCGGGAAGGAGGACGCCGCGAGTGACGACGGCATGAATGTGCGGGTTCCACTTCAAAGACGAGCCGAAGGTCTGGATGACGGCGACCATGCCGGGTCGAGCCTCAGATTCGTCGGCTGCCGCCGCCATCACCTCGCGGACGGTTTCGAAGGCGAGCCGCGCGAGCGCTCCCAGGAGCTCTCGATGGAAGAGGAAGTAGGGCCTGAGCATCTTGGGTAAGGTAAAAACCCACTGGGCGTGGGGGACGTCGGCGAGGATCTTATGTTGAAGCAGCTCCGACAGGAGGACGGCCCGCTTGGCTCCCCAGGAGGGGCAGAGCCCGCGGCCTTTACAGGAAAAAGCGACGAGGAACTCGAAACGACACTTCGGGCAAACGACCCGGGCGAAACCGGATTGGAAGACTCCGCAATCGAGGTAGCTAAAGACGGCGGAATCCCAGAAGTCTCGCCAGGAGCCGTAGCGAGGCTCGAATCGCTCCTCCCACCGGCGCTTGAGGGTCTCGAAGTGGGTATCGAGGAGCTGATAGAGGGAAGTGGCTCGGGGATTGCGGGGCCGGTAAACCGCCGGGCAGGTGTCGGCCCGCGGTAGAGACCCGAGGGGCGCGGCGGCGCTGCCCATGCGGGAGCAAGACGAATTCCCTCATCGGGAACCTCCCAGAGTTCGACTGGAGGGCGAGGTGCTCTCGAAGCGAGGGCGTCGGATGACGCATGGCATGCGCGCGCATCCTGCCGCGAGTGACCCCGTGCGATTCGCGAGCGCGATCCGGGAGATTGTCCCGAGGCATTCAATCGCGGGCCGTTACTTCTCGGCCAGCAGATCTTCGGCGCCACCGGCTATCACATGAACGTGAACGTGCTGAACCGCGACACGCTCCTCGACGCCATGGACCATCCGGAGAAGTATCCCCACCTCACGATCCGCGTCTCGGGGTACGCGGTGAACTTCGTGGGCCTCACGCGCGAGCAGCAGATGGACGTCATCAACCGCACGTTTCACGGAGGACCGCGGTGAGCGAGGCGGCTTCCCTCGAGGCGAAGAGCCCGTTCGAGCTGCGCGTCAACCTCGGAAACGACGTCCCGGAATCCGACGTGCGGTCGGCGCTGGCGACGGGAGAAATGGGCTTCCTTCACTCCTTCACCACCGGCTCGACGGTCGACGGGCCGGGAGTGCGCGTCGTCGCCTGGACGACGGGCTGTCAATGGCGATGCCTGTATTGCCATAATCCCGACACCTGGACCCTGGCGAACGGCATTCCCGTGACCCTTTCTCGAGCGACGGAGGAGCTGCGGAGTATCGTCACGGATTGAAGGTCATGTCCGGCGGGTTCCCCTTGAGCGGCGGCGAGCCGCTTCTCCAGGATCGGTTCGCCGTGAAGCTCTTCGCCGCGGCGAAAGCGATGGGAATCCATACCGCGCTCGACACCGACGGCTCCCTGGGGGAACGCTTGACGGACGACGAGCTTTCCTGGATCGACCTGGTGCTCCTGGACATCAAGACCTGGGATCCAGAGCGCCACCGCCGCCTGACGGGTGCTGGAGTTCGCGCGCCGCCTTTCGGCGTGGAGGGCATCTGGGATACCGCCAACCTCAACGGGGTACCCAAGAAGCCGGCGACATCGGGAACAGCTTCTCGAGGAGGTCCGTGCTCACGGAGCGCGTCCTGTTCCGACATGGCGACGCTCGCGGGACGGACGGAGTCCGCGTCCTCGGCTCTCTCTCGCGAACAACTTTCCTAGGCGAAGGCGGTAGGTCCCCTTGGCATCGTCCGAATCGGCTCGACATGGCTCCATATCCCTGGAATTGGGGCTCGTAACTTTTTCGGTTCCGCCTCGTAGTTTTACCAGTTCCCCATGGATACCTTCCCCGATTAATCTCTCCCCACTCTCGAGATCCACCTGGCCCTGGAGCGCACGGAGAAGGCGAATTCGAGGCCGTATCGAGATGGAGTTCTGTTCCACGTAAGCGTCGTGGCCAGCTACCTCGTGTTAGGGGTGGATTCTCGGCGAACCCCGAAAGGAGCTTGCACATGGAGATCAAACCACAGGCAGTCGTCATACCCAAGGAGACCGACCATCTCGAACAGGGGAAGTACGGGCCGATCTTTCCCAAAACGCCCGCATGTTACGGGTTCACGATTATCGCGAAGGTCAAACCGGGAAAGGCAGAGGCCATGCGCAAATACGGCAAAAAGCTGGCGGCAGCGTTGGAGGTCGACCCCTACATGCTCGCGCCTCTGAAGCTTCACTACTTACGCTGGGTGCTCTTCGACGACGACACCCGGTTCATGTACCAGGGGATCTTCGACACCGATTTCGACAAATACACCGAGGACGCGGTCGCTCTCTTCACGAAGTCCGGCGTCGACACGGCATTCGAGAATCTCGAAGGCTTTCCCGAGGACTGGAAGACGAACCCGGAAGGTTTCATCAAGTTCGTGCGGGAGCACCAGTGCCCGAGCTTCATAGAATACGGAGAGTATCCCTATTTCACCGCCGACGAGATCAAGAAGGCCCTCAAAATCAAGAGCGCGTTGTCCGAGATGCTCGACCAGTTGCAGTGAGATTACGTCGACGAGGAGCAAGAAATGAGTGGAAAGCGAACGGCGCGGACCTACAACCAGAACCATGTGCCCCGGAAACGTACTCCGGGCCGGCGGCGAGTGAGCGCATACGTTTCTTGGAGCTACCCGGCCGAGGCCGGGCGCAATCCGTCCGACCTGGACAATCGATTCTCGACGATGACCGAGGTCAGGCGGGTCGCGTGGCCGGCCTATGAGGGACCCGAGTGGTCGGACCCTCTTCAGTTCCAGCAGGGAATCGCGGGAGCGCTGGAGTTGTTCTTCTGGGCCTGGGCCCCCTTCCAGGAGTTCGTCTCTGAGACGACGGGGCACGTCGTCCCGGTGTTTCAGCGGATCGACCAGGCCGGTTTCAAGCTTCCGCTCGACGAGCGCGTGCTGGAAGACGCGGACACCCTTTTCGTGTTCGGGCTCGACCATATGGTCACGGGGCAGGAGGCTACGCCCGAAGAAATTGAGGCCCTTCGGGAGTTTCTCAAACGCGAAGGAACCTGCCTGGTGCTCGGCCCCCACCATGAGGTCGGAGTTTCCAACGACTCGAAAGTGCGCGACATCGAGTACCATCACCACGGCGACGCTCTCGTACCCCGCCAGCAACGCTTCGGAAAGTACACGCGAGCCCTGATGAAGGGACTCGGCGTGCCCGTCGAGAATCGCTACGGACTCCGTCCCGCGCGGGACCCGGGAACCAAGAAACTCGCTCCCCTGTCCGTTGCGAGGGATCTCGACACCAAGGGCTGGCTCGAGGGAGTGACCACCCTCAACTTCCACATGCACCTGCCGCACTATGCCGTGACGAGCGATGACGGGAAGTCCGTTCACGTTCTCGCGAAGCAGCCGATTGACATGTCGAGGCCCCATCCGTTCACGGAAGCCGGGAACCGGGAGTTCAATATGTTCCTATGGATGCCCCCCGCCGGGGATCGCGCCGGCGACGTGCTGCTGGCGGACTCGACCATCTTCAGCACTCTGTTCGGTCGCGACGAAAGCCTCGAGCGGTTCTGGAAGAATCTCGTCACCGCCGGCTGACGCGCTCGAAAGGAAGAGGACCTATGACCGGAGAAGCGAACGTCAGGCTGGAGCTGGATGACATCCAGAGCGGAGTCGTTCGCCCGCGGCCCAGTCCGTACGCGGCGACGTACATCGTGCTCCGCATCGACGATCGCAAGGCGGGGCGGGAGTTGATGCGGCGGGTGGGAGGCGTCGTGACATCCGCCGCGGACCCGGCCAGCCCTCTGGCCGACACCTGGGTGAGCGTCGCTCTCACTTACCAGGGACTCAAAGCCCTGGGCGTGCCGCAGGATTCGCTCGCGAGCTTCGCATGGGAGTTCCAGCAGGGGATGGCGGCGCGTGCGAAGGAGCTGGGCGACAGGGGTGAGAGCGGCCCCGAAAACTGGGAAAAGCCTCTCGGGACCTCGGATGTCCGCGTCGTGCTCACCGCGGTCTCGCCCGACAGGCAGCGGCTCGAGGCGGTGCTCGACCGTGCTCGGAAGACGCTCCGAGCTCCCCGCGTTCTACCGCCCGCGACAGCGCCCGATCTCGAAGACGCCGGAGC
>JBOGJF010000691.1:0-2775 GCA_050747785.1 Vicinamibacteria bacterium | reverse complement strand
GGCCTCCTGGTCCCCGGGCTCTTCGAATGGACGGTGGTCGCGCGAGGCGTGGGTGATGACAACCTCGCGTGGGAGGTCTTCGACGTCGCGCGAACGTATCCTTGGCAGAAGCCGACCGCCGAGATCGCGACCGCGCGCGTCGACGGCGACGAGCTCGATCTCGGGACCCGCAAGATCCGATTTCGCAAGCGATTCTTTCGAGTCAAGCATCGTCTCGTCCGGGTCCCGGTACGCGAGCGGCCCACGACAGACGATCCCGAGAAGTGGTTGGACGCGTTCGACCCGACCGGGCTTTGCTCCCATCGACCCGAAGACGTCGTCATCGAAGACTACGCCCGCTACCTCCAAGCCAAGGCGGTGTCGATTCTGTCGATCGAGCGGAAGCGCACGGAGCCCTTCACCACGACGTTGCTCGACGGCATCGACCTCAGGGAGACCCTCCGCAATCTTCACGAAGATCGGGTCTACGTGCAGGAGTTGGGACGCTCCCCGGGTGAGGCCGGATCGGTCGTCGTGATCTTCGACCGAGACCTCGGCGGACGGTCCTTTCCGTATTGCATGACTTGGCTCGGTGAGGACGAGCAAGAATCGGACATGGCTTTCTACTCCACCAACCCGGCAGACCAGGTCGTCGGTCCCGGTATCATGCGAGCCACCTATGGCGGGTTCATGATGACCTATCCGCCGCGCCGCGTCTTCGACGTCTGGCAGGATAGCGAGTATCGTTTCGCGAAGGAAAAATCGGAAATCCTTCTCATGGCGGGCGTCGATTACAGCGAGGAGAAGCTGGTGGTGCACCTCGCCAAGGACCCGCCCGCACCGGCCATGCACCGGTACGCCGCGGCGCAGAAGAAACGCATCCTCCACATTCCCATCGGGTCCATGTCGCCGGTAACGCTGAAAAAGATCCGCGTGGTGCACCTGCTGGCCGGCCGCGACAAACGCGAGATAGCGAGGGACTTTATCTGGTGAGAGCTAGCGAAACTCAGCGCTCGTCGTCTTCTTCCTCCTCGTCCTCTGCATCGTCGTCCTCGACTTCGGCGGCGAGCACCCGGCCGTCACCCGCGTCGATTACCAATTCCAGCTCGAGGTCCTCAGTACCCACGTGAACCTCGAGCTCGTAGACGAGATATCCGTCCTGGATCTGGAGCTCGACCTCCTCGACGGTGGCGTTTCTCAGCGCGGTAAGGGCTTTCTCCTGTGCTTCCTCGGGACCGATCTTCGCCATGGGTTCGAGGTCGGTGGCATCGACTGGGAGGGAGCCCTGGATCGACGACTGGTCCGGCTCCTCGGTCGTGGTCTGAGCCGAAAGACCACCCGTTCCGAAGGCTAGGAAGAACGCCGCCAGGAACATGAATTCTGTCCCTTTAGGCTGTCTGGGATCTTTCTGTAAGTGAAGCATGTGAAGCCCCCCTCATCGTGATACTCCCCTAGCCATCTTGCCCTGCGATTCTGAAGATACTCTGAAGGATGTCTGGAGATGCGGACCCCCGGGCCATCGAGGTCGCCAAGAGACGCCTAGACCAGCTCGGGGATGTATTTCTCCTTCGCCAGCCGCCAAAGCGAAGCCAGGAAGGCGGTTAGCGGTATGGCGAGGATCAGGCCGAAAATTCCTCCCAGAGCGGCTCCCCAGAAGAAGATGGCAACGATGATGGCCATGAAATGGAGGCCGGTGCGCTTTCCCATAATCTTGGGAGTGAGGACGTAGCCCTCGATCAATTGAACCACGACGAAGACCACCGCCACGGCGACCAAGGTACGGGAGCCGCCACCGGTTTGAAAGAACGCGAGCGGTAGGGCCACGCTGAGGCCGAGGATGCTTCCCAAGTAGGGGATGACGTTGAGAAATCCCAACGCGAGGCCGACGACGAAACCGTACTTCAATCCCGCCAGGCTAAACCCCAGTGCGAAGAGGATCCCTTGCAAGAATGCGATGATCAGTTGCCCCCGGAAGAAAGCGACGACGATATCGACGAACTCGTGGACGAGGTACGTCACGTCCTTCCGGGTCTCGGGCTTCAAGAACGGTAGAAGCTGAGCGCTGTCCAGAGATCCAGGCTTGGCCATCAGAAAGAACGCGAAATAGACCGGCAGAACTGCCCAGGTGAAGATGGAGCCGATGCCGCGCAGGAGACCGGCTCCCGCCGAGAGCGCTCCCTGTCCAAAGATTTGAAGTCCCTGAACCAGAGTGTCTCCCTGACTCTCCAAAACCTCCCGTAAGCGCTGTCCGGCCGGGTGGGTCGTAAGAAACGCCTCCACCTGAGGCCATCGTCCCCTGACGTACTCCCAGATTCCCCGCGACCACTCGGGAATCTGAGCCACGAGGTCTACGAGCTGCCCGACGATCAGAGAGCCGAAGAACCACAGGAACGCTCCCACCGGCACCAGCATCGAGAGAAACACCAAGACCAGCGCGAGCGAGCCGGGAAGGTGGAGCTTCTGGCAGAGCCACTCGTAGTAGGGGCGGAAGACCAGCGCCGCGACCGCCCCCACGGCCAGAGGAAGGAAAACGTTCGAGAAAGAACGAAGGAACCAAGCAACGAGCCAGAAGACCCCTCCGACCGCCGCCAGAATAACGAGGACGGAAATGATGGTGACCGCAACGGCCACGGTTCTTGTCTGTCTCTCGGTGAGTGTCAGATTCATGCGCTCGAGTGCACCCGATGCCGGGGTGAGAGGGTAGCATATTCTCGCTCCTTCTTATTAGGAGCCGGGACTCTGGTGGAAGGTATCGTGCTACCGCCGTCATCTCTTCACGCACTGACGGAGTGCGAC
>JBOGJF010000690.1:0-3205 GCA_050747785.1 Vicinamibacteria bacterium | reverse complement strand
CGGTGATTCTGGCGGAAGCAATGGACGACGCATTGATCGCCAACAACCCCTGCATCCGGCAAGGCGGACGGAGAACCGGGCCTGCCACTCTCAATCGATCCGACCGTCAGAAGAACACCAGACCCCTCACCTGGGAGGAGTTAGAACGGTTCATCGACTCGGCGCGAGGGACGATATACGGGGTTCTGTACGAAGTCATGATCTACACGGGCTTGCGTCCAGGCGAGGCTTACGGGCTGCGCCCCGACGATGTTGCTTTGAAGAACGGGAAGCTCCTCGTAGAACGCTCGCTCGATGAGCTGACGCGAGAAATGAAAGCAACGAAGACCTATGAGACCCGGTTTGTTGATCTCGATCACTTCGACGACTGCCTGCCCGTACTCGAACAGTACCTTCCCTGGCTTCGAGAGGAGTCCCTTCGATACGGATGGGGTCAGCCGGAGTGGTTGTTTCCTAACGAAGAGGGGGGTCCCCTAGACCCCTCCAAAGTGAGGAAGGATTTCCAGAGGTTGCTGAAGAAGGCGGAGATACCTCGTCGCCGGGTGTATGACCTGAGACACTCCTTTGGCTCGTTGCGACTCGCTCAGGGGACCCCACTCACCTACGTGAGCCATCAAATGGGACACAGCTCACCGGAGACGACGCTCCGGTACTACGCGAGGTGGATACCTGACACCAAGTCACGGTGGTTTGGAACCAAATCTGGAACCAAACCGCATGATGACCAGGAGGAATCCGCACAAGTCGGTGGATCTACATGGAGCCGGCGAGTGGATTTGAACCACCGACCTGCTGATTACGAATCAGCTGCTCTACCACTGAGCTACACCGGCTCGAGCCGAAGGTGGGCTGGGGCGGATTATACTCATTTTCTGCCTTAGTGCCGCGGGGACCGCCGCCTGATGAGCTGCGGTCCAGGCAACCACCTAGTCTGGCGGCCAGCGGCGCTTGCGCTTTCCGCGGCTTGCGCCTTCGTCGGTACGTTTCCTCAGTGCGAGCTCACTCTTCGTTCGCTCGACTGTCCTCCGCTCGTAGGCTCGCTGCGGACGGCGGCGGGCCTGGCTCGCCCCGCTCGCGCAGGATGCAGAGTTATTTCTGGAGCACCTGCTAGAAGCGAAACGCCAAGCCGATCGTCACCTCGGTATTTCGGGGCTCGACCAGCTGGTCGGCAAAAGCGAGGCCCTCGGACAGGAACTGGTAGCGCAAGTCGAAGCGCGCGCCCACCCATGGGGCGCCCGGAAAGAAGTACTTCGCGCCTCCACCGAAGTTCAGGCCGTCACTCGATTCCGATGTAACCCCTGCGATCTCGCTCCCGGGCTCGGTCCTTACCCAGGCGAAACCGATGGTCCCGTAGGGAATGAGGCCGATCTCGAGCGGAAACTGGACGACGAGATTGCCGCCCACGTTCTGCTGGGTGGCGTCGAACTGCTCGCTCAGAGTCACGTCGCCGGCGTCGACGTCGTCCACCACGTCGAGGGAGAACGTTTGGCGAGCGCGGGAATAAGTGGCCTCGGCCGCCAAGTTGGGGCTGAAGTCGAAGCTGAACCGCGACCCGAAGAAATCCGTTCCGAAGGAGACGTCGTCCGCTTGTCCCGTCGTCGTGAAGAATAGGTTCGACACGGTCCCGAGATCGTGATCGACGGACATCCCTCCCAGGAAAGCGCCCGCTTCGAAGCGCCGGTACCGCGTGATCTGCGCCTCGGCAGAATCGGGCAACCACCACGCGATGCCGATCCAGACGGCGAGACAACTCCACACGCGTGCTAGGCAGCGGCCGCACACGGCATCACCTCCACGTCGACGCCGGAAGTATTGCTGCCCGACGTCACTTCGGCACGACCCTCGTGGAACGTGACTCTCCAGTCCAGATCGACGGAGAACTCATCGAAGCCGTAGTCCTCGGGCGACGTCGCGTCGGAGATCGGGTGGACGCGCACGACGATGGGCCCCGAGGACAAGCCATCGACTCGATAGTGTCCTCCTCCGTCGGTGAAGGCACCGATCAGCTCCTCGGTGAATGGGTTGAACACCGTGACATGCGCCGCCCGCAAACCCTCGCCGTCCTTGGTCACCTGACCGGAGAGACTCGCGTGGCTGCCCACGAAGTCACCCACCGGATAGAGCAGGGAGACCCCGGTGATATCGTCCAGAGTCAACGTGCGACCGGTCGTCATGCCCGGAGGGAAGGCAATCGGAAACATGACCGCCGAGCCCTCTTGCACCAGATGTCGTCCTCCCCGCGTTTCCGCGAATGCGAGAGCCGAGTGATGGAGGCCGAGAAAGTGCCCGATCTCGTGCAGCGCGGTCGCCTGAAAGTCGAACCGCCCCGGCTCGCCGCTGGCGCTGGCCGACCAGGGGACGTCGGCGTTTAAAAAAATGTCTGACTCGGCGATCTCACCTGTGGATGTGAACACGATGAAATCCGTGGCAGCGAGGACGCCGGTGCCTTGGAGAGACTCATCGGTGATGAACCCCAGCGTGTTGACGGAGTCGAAGAAGACGAACGGCTCAGCGTTCGTTTGGCCGGAGAATTGGAACGTGATACTGGCCGTCTCGACGGCCTCCCAGGTATCGAAGGCCACCTGCGTTCTGGAGATGGCGACGTCGACCGAGAAATCGTCCGGCGGTACGTTGTAGAAGAACCAGGGAACCGGCAGGTTTTCCGGCCCCCAGAATAGATGTCTCAGCTGACCGTTGGCATTGGTGTACTCGATGAGCTTGTAAGCGGCGCCGTCCCGCGCGGAGGCGAGCAGGAGAGTGGCAATCAGAATCGAATGGAGTCTCACTGTTCTGTCCTCGAACCTTAGCGCCCGAGCGCCTGGTCGATGCGTGCCTCGACCTCGGCAAGACGGTATCTCGTGGGCGGCGTGCCCGCAGGTTGAGAATTCGTCCGGTAGTTCGCTAGGACGAGTCCGGAGATGTCTCGCTTCAGTATCGTCTCCCCTGCATCGTCGCGAGTCAGTGTGAACTTTCCGAGAGCGAGACCCAGCAGTGTCGGAATGCGCGCGCCCGAGCCTACGCAGAACAACAAGACTTCCTCTCCCGGCGCAAAACTCGGTGTTCCCGGAACGATCGCCCGCATCGGACCGAGCTGTCCCCCCCACAATCGCAGGGTGACTTGCTGTGCCCCGGTGCCACCTTTCAAATAACGATCCACCTGGAAGGTCGTGTAGGTATGGATTTGCGTGCGGCGAGCGTTCCAATC
>JBOGJF010000689.1:0-3219 GCA_050747785.1 Vicinamibacteria bacterium | reverse complement strand
CGTCTGGGGTAACCAGCAGCTTTCGATGAGCCTCCCGGTCCGTCCGGACGGCATGATCTCGTTGCCGCTCTTGAACGACGTTCGGGCTGCGGATCGCACTCCGATGGAGCTCCGGAACGACATCGCCCAAAGGCTCGGGGAGTTCGTCTCGGCGCCCCAGGTGACGGTCATCGTGACCTCGATCGGCAGCTTCAAGGTCTCCGTCTTGGGAAACGTCGGCAGCCCCGGCCGCTATGACCTGAACGGTCCCACGACCGTGCTCGACGTCTTGGCGATGGCGGGGGGGTTCGTGCAATTCACCGATCCCGACAGCACGTACATCCTGCGACCCATCGAAGGGGCGTACCAGCGCATCCCCTTCAAGTACTCGACGGCGATCACGGCGGCGGGGAAGACGGTCAACATCCTCGTCATGCCGGGCGACTTCATCATCGCGCCCTAGGAATTGCACTGGGAGAGAGACATGCAAGAGGAACTCGAAACTAATAACGGTTTGGAGATGGTCCTGGACATCGCCCGCCGGCGAAAGTGGCTCGCGGTGCTGATCTTCCTGGCGGTCACTGCGGCGGTCTTCACCGTGGTGCAGTACCTGCCCGACGTCTACCGCTCGAGCGCCACGGTGCTCATCGAGCGACAGCAGATTCCCAATGAGTTCGTGCGATCCACGGTGACGAGCGCGCTCGAGACACGTCTTCAGACCATCAGCCAGGAGATCCTCAGCCGATCGCGACTGGAGGCCCTCATCGATCGCTTTGGCCTGTACGAAGAGATGAGGCAGACCGCTCCCATCGAGACCGTCCTGACGACGATGCGGAACGACATCAACCTCAGTCTCAGGGGAAGCGGCGGCGGTCGCGACTCGACGACCGTTGCCTTCACGATCTCCTATACCGGGCGCGATCCGGAGCGGGTGGCCGCGGTAGCGAACACGCTGGCGTCTTTCTACATCGAAGAGAACCTCAAGGTCCGGGGAGAGCAGGCTTCTGGAACGTCGGAGTTCCTCGCGGCCCAGCTACGCGAGATGGAATCCAATCTCGAGAAACAAGAGAAAGAGGTCAGCGAGTTCAAGAACCTCTATGCCGGAGAGCTCCCGCACCAGCAGGAAGGGAACCTGTCGTCCCTAGACCAGCTCAACACCCGGCTCCGCTTGAATGGAGACGCGCAGCTACGCGTCTCGGAGCGCCGGTCGGACCTCGAAGCCCAATTGGCGGAGGTGAGGGCACAGGGAGAGGGGCCGGATGCGACCGCCACACGGATTGCGCAGCTCCGGCAGGCGCTGCGGGCCCTCCGCGAGCAGTACAGCGACAAGTACCCCGACGTCCTCCGCGTCAAGACGGAAATCGCGGACCTCGTCGAAGAGCTCAAGCAATTCGATGGCGTGGCCCCGAACGAGACCGCCGACACCAATCCTCAAATCGGCCAGATCGAGAAGGCAATCCTCGAGACCGAGCGCCAGCTCGAGCAGCTCCAAGTGGAAGCGGACCGAATCAAGGATTCCATCGCTTCCTACGAGAAGCGCCTCGCCAACGCCCCCTTGCGCGAGCAGCAGTATCAGGAGCTCGTACGGGATTACGAGACGAACCGCGAGCTATACCGTTCGCTCCTCGGGCGGCAAAAGGAGGCCGAGCTCGCGGAAAGCATGGAGCAACGTCAGAAGGGCGAGCAGTTCCGGGTCATCGAGCCGGCCTTCGCCTCCGGCGAGCCCGCGGCCCCCGAACGCTTCCGTCTCCGGCTCTTGGGGTTGCTGGCCGCAATCGGGCTCGCGGCGGGGGCCGTGCTCCTCGCCGAGCAGCTCGACGGATCGTTCCACACCGCCGACTCCATCAGACAAGGCTCGCCCATCCCGGTGCTGGTCAGCATTCCCCGCATCGTGACTCGCGCGGATCGGTACCGGATGGCCTTGCGCTTCAGCTTCGCCACCGTCGCGGCCGTCGTTGGACTGGGTGCCATCGTTGCCGCGTCTTATTACTTCGCGACGGGCAACCATCAGTTCGTCGCGCGCTTTTTGGGATGACGTCCTACTCGAGAAGGGAAGGCCATGAGCAAGGTTTTTGAGGCAATCGAAAAGGCAAGGAGAGAAAAGGGAATCTCCGCGGATCGAGACTTGTCGAAACCGCAGACTCTGCCGACGACTCCATCGCCAACTGTCTCGATGGACGCGACACAACGGACTCCCGTCCCGCTCGTGCGCGAGCGCGCACGAGTCCAGCCCTTTCCCGCACCCGTGGGGGCTCCTGCGGTCGGGTCGGCACCCGAGACGAAGGCACGCCGCGAAATACCGGGGCAGCCCGCGTCGGAACGTACCATTCGTCCTCCGGAGGGCCACATGGTGAGTCTTCTCAACCCAACCTCGTTCGAAGCCGAGCAATACCGCAAGCTTCGGCAACTCATCGAGCGGATGCATCAAGAAAACGGTCTCACGGTCGTTGCCGTGACCAGCCCCTCGGCCGGTGACGGCAAGACGACCACCGCCATCAATCTCGTGGGGTCTTTGGCGCAGGCGGAAGGCAAGCGAGTCCTGCTCATCGACGCCGATCTGCGTCAGCCCGCCGTCACGAGGTGTCTCGGAATGCGCCAGGACGGCCGCGGCCTGGTGGACGTCGTCGAGGGCAGGATCCCTCTCTTCGACGCCATCCGGTTTCTCGAGGACTACAACCTCGCGGTCCTGCCGGCGGGACGGGTCCCCGAGAGTCCTTACGAGCTCCTTAAGGCATCGGCCTTCGCGGATCTCATGCAAGAGGTCCGTCAGCTCTACGACTACGTCGTTTTGGACACCCCGCCGGCCGTGGCCTACCCCGACTGCCCCGCGCTCGAGGCCTACGTCGACGGCTTCCTGGTCGTCGTCACCGCACACAAGACGCCGCGCAAGCTCCTCGACGAAACCGTCCGGGAGCTGTCAGCCGAGAAGACGCTCGGGCTCGTGTTCAACGGGATCGACGGGGGTTCGAGCTACCCGTACCAGGGCTACCGTTCGAGCCCGAAGGGAAGCAAGCCAAGAAAGGGGAGACGCGTCTAGCCATGGTATTCGGGTTGGCTCTGTTCGAAGTCCTTTCACTACTTGTGGTGTGTCTCTATCTCGAGGCTTCGACCCTGTCGGGCAACCCGATGATCCTGCCGGTCGCTTCCGCGGCGGCGATAGCGCTCTGCTGCCTCGTCTCCTTCTACTACAACGAGCTCTATAACCTCAGGGTCGTACGCACGTACGGCGAGTTCGTGCCC
>JBOGJF010000688.1:0-1446 GCA_050747785.1 Vicinamibacteria bacterium | reverse complement strand
ACTACAATCAGTTGGATAGCATCGTGGGAGAGCATCTTCAATCGATGCGCCCCAACGAGATCCTGGTGGTTCTCTCGGGCCACAGCATCGAGCCCCTCCCGCTGGCCAAGCGTATCGTGGAATCCTTCAAAGGCAACGCGCACCTATCCGGCTACCACGAGCAGGGGCCCGACGGGATGGTGTTGTTCTACGGAGACGGCATCGAGCCGGGAGTGACGATCCAGGATGGCTCGGTCGTGGACATCACGCCGACGTTGCTCTATCTCATGGGGCTGCCACTCGGCCAAGACATGGACGGGAGGCTCCTGACCGACGTTCTGAAGGAGTCCTTAATTCGCATTCAACCGGTCGCATTCATTTCCTCGTACCGCAACTTCTTGATCGAGCCGCGCACCGACGGGACCACCCTCGAGCTCTCCTCCCCCCTCGATCTCCTCCCGGGAACACTGGACGAGATGGAGTAGTTTCCCGCCTTCCGCTTTCGCTAGAACTCGAGTCGCTGAAGCTTCGGCGAGACAAGCCGCCAAGGCCGGGAGATGATGGACTGTGCTAGGATCTTGCGGGTTTCGCTGACCCGATATGCCCGATAAAGAGACCACCATCCTGATGAACCGAGACGCGGTCGGCGAGGCGATCTCCCGCATCGCGAACGAGATCGCCGAGGGCGGTGGTGGTCCAGGACGGCTCGCCCTGGTCGGTATCCGTACCCGGGGCGTGCCGCTGGCGCGACGCCTCGCGAAGCTCATCGAAGCTCGTACCGCAAGCGAGATCCCGGTTGGCACCCTCGACATCACTCTGTACCGAGACGACCTGAGCGATATCGGATCCCAGCCTCTCGTCCGCGCCACCGAGCTCCCCTTCCCGATCGACGGACGACGCATCGTCCTGGTGGACGACGTACTGTTCACCGGGCGAACGGTGCGGGCGGCCATCGACCAGCTGATAGACTTCGGTCGTCCCGAGCGCATCGAGCTCGTGGTGCTCGTGGATCGAGGAGGACGCGAGCTCCCCATCCAGGCCGACTACGTTGGCAAGGCGGTTTCGACCTCGAAAAAACAAACGGTCAACGTCCGTTTGGAAGAGTTGGACGGCCGCGACGAGGTTGTTCTCGCGGTGGAAAGCTGACGGATGAGGCTCGAGCGGAAGGATCTCCTGGGCATCGAAGAGCTTTCCACCGGGGAAATCGAGTTGATCCTGGACACCGCCTCCTCTTTCAAAGAGATCGCCGCGCGCCCCATCAAGAAAGTCCCGACCCTTCGCGGACGCACGGTCGTCAACCTCTTCTTCGAATCCAGCACGCGGACGCGGGCCTCGTTCGAGATTGCCGAGAAGAGACTCTCCGCCGACTCGGTGAGCTTCGCATCGGCGGGGAGCTCCGTTTCCAAAGGGGAGAGTCTTTTGGACACCGTCCGCACCCTGGAGGCCATGGCGCCCGACATCCTGGTG
>JBOGJF010000687.1:0-3204 GCA_050747785.1 Vicinamibacteria bacterium | reverse complement strand
GGGGCCCCGCGGCAGTGATAGGAGACCGAATGGCAAAAGCACAGGTTGGGATCATCGGAGGAAGCGGGCTCTATCAAATGGACGAGCTCCAGAATGTGGAAGAAGTGTCCGTGGAGACGCCCTTCGGTGAGCCCTCGGGCAAGTATGTTCTCGGCAAGTTGGAAGGAAAAAGCGTGGCGTTTCTGCCACGACACGGGAAGGGTCATCGTATCCCGCCGAACGAGCTCAATTTTCGCGCCAATATCTTCGGCTTCAAGCTCCTTGGAGTGGAGTACATCCTGTCGGCCGGGGCGGTCGGATCTCTCAAGGAGGACGTCCATCCGCTGGACATCGTCATCCCCGATCAATTCATCGATCGCACGCGGGGACGCATATCGACCTTCTTCGGCTCCGGGCTGGTAGCTCACGTCGGGTTCGCGCATCCCTTCTGCAAGATTCTCTCGGACCGACTCTATGACGCCGGCACGCGAATCGGTGCGAAGCTCCATCGGGGCGGGACATACGTTTGTATGGAGGGGCCTCAGTTCTCGACTCTCGCCGAGTCCCATCTCTATCGTTCGTGGGGCGCCGACGTTATTGGCATGACCAACCTTCAGGAGGCCAAGCTGGCCCGGGAGGCGGAGATCTGCTACGCGACGATGGCCTTGGTAACGGACTACGACTGCTGGCACGAGACCGAAGACGCGGTCACCGTGGACGCCATCATCTCTATCCTGACCAAGAATGCCGAGACCGCACGTCGTATGGTCGTGGAGACGACGAAGAGTCTGCCCTTCGAGAGGACCTGCGAGTGCGCCAGCGCACTCAAGTACGCGATCATCACCCAGCCCGATCACGTGTCCCCCGAGAAGCGAAGGGAGCTAGCGCCGCTCATCGGCAAATACCTCACCTAGGACAAAGGAGACGAAAACGGATGTCGATTCTTGCAGTAGGCTCGGTCGCCTTCGACTCCCTCAAAACCCCGTTCGGGGAAGTCGACGAGATTCTGGGTGGGGCAGCATCCCATTTCGCACTCGCCGCCTCGTTCTTTACTTCGGTGAACGTCGTTGCGGTGGTAGGCGACGACTTTACCGACAAGGAGCGGAGCGTTTTCCGGGGAAGGTCGATCGATCTCAGCGGACTCCAAACCGCGCCGGGAAAGACCTTTCGCTGGGGAGGGGAATACGGCTACGACCTGAACGAGCGGAC
Organism: Vicinamibacteria bacterium; assembly: GCA_050747785.1. Classification (GTDB taxonomy): domain Bacteria; phylum Acidobacteriota; class Vicinamibacteria; order Marinacidobacterales; family DATDRI01; genus CBDANW01. Next base: position 2,016 of record JBOGJF010000687.1, on the reverse strand, counting down.
GACGCTCTTTACCGAGCTGAACGTCTTCGAGAGCTTCCAGCCCACCATACCCAAGAAGTACCGAGCCTCCGACTTCGTCTTCCTTGGAAACATCCATCCCTCGCTCCAAGTCGATGTCGTCAAGCAAGTTGACGGCCCCAAGCTCATCGCGGCCGATACGATGAACTACTGGATCGAACGAACTCCAAACGAGCTCCGCGAGATGCTCGCCCACGTGGACATCCTGATGATCAATGACGCAGAGGCCAGGCAACTCTCGCAAGAGTACAACCTGGTGCGTGCCGCCGAAACGATCCACGCCATGGGACCGAAGACCCTGGTGGTGAAGCGCGGTGAGCATGGCGTGGTGCTCTTTAGCGAGAGTCATCGCTTTGCTGCCCCCGCATACCCGCTCGAGACGGTCTTCGATCCGACCGGGGCCGGAGACACGTTCGCGGGAGGGTTCCTGGGTTACTTGGCGAGCCTCCCAGCGGTGGACGACCGGGCGCTCCGGCAGGCCATCATCTTCGGGAGCACACTCGGGTCGTTCTGTGTTGAGGATTTCGGGACGCGTCGGCTCCAGAGCATCTCCCGTGACGATGTCGTCGCCCGCTACCGGGAGTTCAAGAAGCTCACCCATTTCGAGGACATCTGAGGAAGCTGGTGATGGGGCCGGGACTCGACATCGTCCTAAAAGGCTCTCCCGCAAAGCTTTGACGGGGACGGCGTCTGCGTGCTAATGTGTCGAGAGACCTTCGATGTCGGCAAGACGACTCTTCCGCTCACGTAAGGACGGCCTGATCGCTGGTGTTTGTGGCGGCCTCGCCGAATACTTCGATGTGGATCCTTCCCTGGTTCGGTTGGTCTTCATTCTTGCCATCTTCCTCGGTGGGGCCGGACTGGTCGTCTATATCGTGGCGTGGTTCATCGTGCCCGAGAACCCCGAGCAGAGTCCAACGGCTTCTTTCGTGAAGAACCAACAGATGAAAGAAGAGGTGGTCGGGGAGCTGAGACGGTTGGGGAGCTCGCTCGCGGAGAAGTTCGAAGCGACGGTCGAAGACGGTGAGGAGCGGCCGGAGCGCCGGTCGACGGTTTTCGTCGGGCTCGCCCTCATCGTGATCGGGGCGGCGTTTTTTCTCAAGAGCTTCATTCCCTGGCTGGCTCTCGAGAGTCTCTGGCCGGTCCTTCTTATCGGAGTCGGCGTGCTCCTTCTGATCGGCGCCGCGCGGCGGGAGAAGGTCTCGTAGACAATGGTGGGCGATGCAGGATTTGAACCTGCGACTTCTACCGTGTGAAGGTAGCACTCTCCCGCTGAGTTAATCGCCCGTTCCGTTGAGTTGGCTGTATAACAGAAGGCACATTTCCCGTCAAGCGAGGCGCTCAAAATGCGACAGAGTGCAGGAACCGCAGCTTTCAAATCCAAGTCGAGTGAGGAGTCCTTCCTCGATACGGATCTGGTAGCTCGCGTAGAGAAGCTCCGCCGTTCGATCGAGGGGGTCATCCGTGGCAAGCCGGAGATCGTCACGCAAACCCTCGTCGCCTTGTTCTCGGAGGGCCATCTGCTCATCGAGGACGTGCCGGGGGTGGGAAAGACGATGCTTGCCCAGGCACTGGCGCGGTCCTTGGCGGGGAGCTTCCGAAGGGTCCAGTTCACGAGCGATCTACTCCCCTCCGACATCATCGGAGTCTCGATCTTCAACCCGACCAACTCGCAGTTCGAGTTCAAGCCTGGACCCTTGTTCGCCAACGTGGTTCTCGCGGACGAAATCAATCGCAGCACGCCGAAGACCCAATCGGCCCTGTTGGAGGCGATGAACGAATCGCAGGCGAGCGTCGACAACGCGTCCCACCCGATGCCGAAACCGTTCGTGGTGATTGCCACCCAGAACCCGATCGAGCATCATGGCACGTATCCCCTCCCTGAGTCTCAGCTCGACCGCTTTCTGATGCGGGTCCGCATGGGGTACCCGGACGAGGAGCACGAGAAGGAGATACTCCGCACCCAACGCTTGTCCCATCCCATCGACGACGTGGAAC
>JBOGJF010000686.1:0-5016 GCA_050747785.1 Vicinamibacteria bacterium | reverse complement strand
ATTTCGTACTGCGCGACGAATCGTTTTCTCTTGGATTCGGGAAGCTCGGGAAGCTCTTTCCGCAGGTCGTCAATCCACTTCGGGCTCACGCGCAGCGTGGGCAGATCGGGTTCCGGGAAATAGCGGTAGTCGTGCGCATCTTCCTTCCCGCGCATGGACACCGTCCGACCCGAAGAGGTGTCGTAGAGCCTGGTCTCTTGCACGATCGTTTCGCCCGCCTCGAGCGATTCCAGTTGACGCTCGACCTCGTACTCGAGGGCGCGGACGAGAAAGCGAAACGAGTTTAGGTTCTTGATTTCGACCTTCGTTCCCAGCGTCTCGTCGCCGCGAGGTCGCAACGAGACGTTTACGTCGCAGCGGAGGTTGCCCTGCTCCATGTTCGCGTCGGAGACCTCGGTATATTCCAGGATGGTCTTGATGCCTTGCGCGTACGCGGCCGCCTGCTCCGGGGACCGGAGATCCGGCTCGCTCACGATCTCGATGAGCGGGACGCCGCTGCGGTTGTAGTCGACGCCGCTCTGAGTTTCCGACCCCTCAAAGCCCTCGTGGAGGAGCTTTCCGGCGTCCTCCTCCAAATGAATCCGGGTGATGCGAATCGTCTCGTCGTCGGTCAGAAGGCTCCCGCCGACCGCCAAGGGCCGATCGTACTGTGAGATCTGGTAACCCTTAGGGAGATCGGGATAGAAGTAGTTCTTCCTCGCGAAGACCGACGCCTCGTGGATCCGACAGTCGACCGCCAGGCCCATGCGGATGGCCAGCGCGACGGCTTTCCGGTTCAAGACGGGTAGCGCGCCGGGGAGGCCGAGACAGACCGGACAGACGTGCGTGTTCGGCCGATCACCGAACCGTGTCGAGCATCCGCAGAAGAGCTTCGTGGCCGTCAGGAGTTGGGCGTGGATCTCGAGACCGATGACGACCTCGTATCTCTCCCTCATAGATTCTCGTCGTAGAGCCGATCGATCTCTTCCCGGTAGCGCTCTTCGATGACGTTTCTCTTGACCTTGAGCGTCGGCATGAGCTCCCCGCACACCAAAGCGAACGCCTTCGAGAGCAGACCGACCTTCTTGATCTTCTCGAACTGCGCCAAGTGAGAAGTCATTGTGTCCACCTGTGCCTGGATGAACGCGATGACCTTGGGGTTGTGGACGGCTTCCTGCCGGTTGAAGGTCTTGACGCCGATCGAGCGAGACCAGTCCTGAAGCTTGTCGAAGTCGGGCACGATCAAAGCGGCGGGGAAACGACGACGGTTGCCGATGAGGACGACTTCGACGATGTAAGGATTCGTCTTCAGGAGATTCTCGATCGGTTGGGGCGCTATCTTCTTTCCGCCCGCGGTCACGATCAAATCCTTCTTGCGATCGGTGATGGTGAGAAAACCGTCCGCATCGACGAACCCGACGTCGCCGGTATGGAACCAGCCTTCGGAGTCGATGACTTCTCGGGTCGCGGCCTCGTCCTTGTAGTAGCCCTTCATGATGTTGGGCCCCCGCGCGAGGATCTCTTCGTCGGGGGCGATCTTCACCTCGACCCCGGGAATGACTGGCCCGACGGTCCCGAACTTGATACGGCCAGGACGATTCACGGCAATGACGGGCGAGGTCTCGGTGAGTCCGTAGCCTTCCAGGATCGTGATCCCGGCCGCCCAGAAGAACTCCGCGATCCCCCGCGCGAGGGGTGCGCCGCCCGATATGAAGAAACGCAAACGACCTCCGACGCGGCGATGCAGTTTCTTGAAGGCGAGGGCCGTGGCCAACTTGTATTTGAGCGCCAGGAGGAAGGGAGCGTCTCGGTTCTCCAGCCGGTAGCGACCGTGCTCCCGGCCGACCGACACCGCCCAGGAGAAAATACGGCGGCGCAGGGCGCTGCCCTGGGCAACGGTATCGTGCACCCGCGCGTACATCTTCTCGTAGAAGCGAGGCACGAACGTCATCACCGTGGGGCGGATCTCGGCCATATTCTCGACGACCGCTTCCGCGCTTTCGGCGATGGCGATGCTCGTGCCGGCGAAAGGATAGAGATAATGGGCGACCATGCGTTCGAAAACGTGACTGTAGGGAAGGACGGAGAGCGCGACATCGGACTTGCCGATGGGCAAGACCTGAAGGGATGCCTCGACGTTGGTCAGAAAGTTCCAGTGGGTCAGCATCACGCCCTTGGGGTCGCCGGTCGTACCCGACGTGTAGATGATGCTGGCCAGGTCCTCGGGCGTCACTTTCGCCGCCAGGCGGCGGTGAAGCTCGGGCTCCGCACGCGCCCGTTCCGCTCCTCGAGTAGAAACGTCGTGGAGCCGTAGACCCTCGAGGCCGCTCGCGCCTGGAGCGTCGATGAGGATGACGTGCTCCACCAGACCGAGCTCGCTTCGGATCTGCGCCACCTTGGCTTGTTGTTCCGGTGATGAGACGATGACAGCCTCTGCCTCCGAATTCCGAATGATGAAGGAGACTTGGGGGGCGGTCAGCGTGGAATAGATGGGTACCGTGGCTGCTCCGATCAGATGGAGGGCCTTATCGATGAGGAACCACTCGACCCGGTTCTCCGATAGGAGGACGACCCGGTCTCCCCGGCTCACGCCGAGCTCGTGGAGCCCGAGCGCAAGATCGCGGGTTTGCTGGAGCATCTGCTCCCAGGAGACCGACTGCCAAGAGCCCCTGGACTTGTATCGCAGCACGTCTGGCCGACGATGGGTTTCCATGGCATGAAAGAAGAGCTCGTTGAGAGTCTGGAATCCCATGGCTGAACCTCGTGCGGCGGTAGCACACCTAGCGCCTTCTGAAAATGTAAGTCATGGCGTGTGACGGTGTCAAAAGATCGGCCTGCGTTGATCCGGAGCAGGGGCGGGGCCTATAATCTCGCGTGTCCTCCAATCTGGGCAATGTAGGCCAGGAAGCTTTCATCGGGCTGGGCTCGAACCTCGGCGAGCCAACCCAGGCGATCGACTCGGCGTTGCAGAAGCTCCGGGAGAGCTCCGTCGTCGTGGAAACGGTGTCGAGCTTGTACCGCACCGAGCCGGTCGAGGCGCCGCCACGGCCATGGTTCACAAATGCCGTGGCTCGAGTGAGAAGCGCGTTCGAGCCGCAGGACTTGCTTGCCATTTGCCAAGAGATAGAAAGGAGTCAAGGTCGGCAACGCGGCCCGTTTCACGGGCCCCGACCGATCGACTTGGACCTCCTGGCGGTCGGTGACACGTTTCTCGAAGGCGCTCGTCTGACCCTGCCCCATCCTCGGCTTCACCTGAGGCGCTTCGTGCTGGTTCCGTTGCTGGAGATCGCTCCCGATTGGATTCACCCCCGGCTCGGCTCGAGCGCCGCGGAGCTGCTCCAGGCGTGCCCCGATGACTCCATCGTCATTCGCTTGGACACGCTCCTGGAACCCGCGCCATGAATCCGCGATACATCGCGGTGGAGGGTCCTCCGGGAGTCGGAAAGACCGCTCTCGTCGAGCGCCTCGCGACCCACCTCGAAGCGTCGGTCGTGCTGGAGAAGGTGGAGAATCCCTTCCTTCGTGACTTCTACCATGAGAAGCCGGGAGCGGCCTTCCAGAGTCAAATGTTCTTTTTGTTGAGCCGCTATCGGCAGCTTTCGGAGCTGGCGCAGCGGGAGTTGTTCCGTCAGGTCACGGCCTGCGACTTCATTTTCGCCAAGGACAAGATCTTCGCCTATCTCAATCTCGACGACACCGAGCTGATGCTATACGAGAAGATTTTCCGGGTTCTCGAGGGGGAGGTTCCCCCGCCCGAGCTGGTGATCTATCTGCAAGCTCCGGCCGAGGTTCTTCTGAAACGGCTCAAGTCGCGTCAGCGCCGCACCGAGCCGGGTCCCGGCGAGGCCTACCTCCGCGAGCTCGTGAAGGCCTATGACTACTTTTTTTTCCACTACTCGGAGACGCCTCTATTGGTGGTCAACACGACCGACGTCGATTTTTCCCATCCCGGCACTTCTCTGGACGATCTGATTCACGAAATGCAGTCGTTGGGTGGGGGGACACGCTTCTTCATGCCCGGTCGCCCCGGTTGAATCCCGCGCGGGGACTATCAAGACGCTGAGCGCCGCCGCGGCCCGCCTCCCTCTAGCTCGAGATACCCTACCAGGACAACGAGTTAGGCGGAGACCCACTTCCTCGCCTGTCTCCTCCGGCCCCTTGCTGCCTCCCCGGGGATCGTGTTATATTGGTTTTGTTATCTCTCTCATTACAGTCTGGGTTTCGTAGAAAGTCTTTGGGCGGGAACCGCAATATTGGTTGCTCGCGAGGCCGAACTCCCGTCGGCCGGTGAGCCAATCTGATTGGACAAAGAGCATGAAGCGGAGGTTCCTATGACCACCCAGACCGAATCGAGCCCCAGTGAAGTCGAGCGTCGATCGAACCGGCGTCGGCGCCTGATCGTCGACAAGCCGTTTCAGTACCGTTTGATCGGGCTCCTTCTCGCGATCTGGACGGCAAACTCCCTCTTCTTCTCGATCATCCTCTATTACTTCTACCAGGGGCACATCCTGCGCTTCTACCACCTGGTACCAAGGTCGGGGATGGTTCCCTTGCTCTCCGCGCCGGTGCTCTTCTCGGTCGCGATCGCCTTCATCCTTTGCTTCGGGATGGTGCTGGTGGGGATCATCGGGGTCTATCTAAGTAACCAGATAGCCGGGCCTCTTTACCGGGTCAAGATGAGCCTCAACCGCGTCCGTGAGGGCGATCTCAATTTCGAGATCCACTTCAGGGACCGCGACTTCTTGGAGGACTTCCCCGGCTACTTCAACGGGATGCTGGAGTCTCTCAAACGACAAGGCGGAAGCGACGTCGAGACCCTCAAGGCCATCGAAGACCACCTGTCGGAGCCGCAGAAGTCTCTGGCCCTGATTCGGGAGCTGCGCCAGAAGAAACAGGCCCAGATCGGTTTGTCGAGCGAGGAAACCGATCGGGCACCGGTAGCGATACATTAATTTCCATAGTGCCGCGTCCGCCTTCGTCCGCCTCTACACCAAGAGACTTCGGCGGACCAGCCGAAGCTTTCAGCGAAGGCTGGGG
>JBOGJF010000685.1:0-4617 GCA_050747785.1 Vicinamibacteria bacterium | reverse complement strand
AAATAATATGCCGCGGCGCCTCCACCGAGCAGGATGAGTGCCAGCAACGCCACCAAGACTTTCTTGTTCACTCCGCCACCTCCGCGCCCGCCGCGCCTCGGGTTGCGCGGCCGGGGCATCCGTCTTTCCGGGGCTGCTGCGACCGAGGGGGTTTCGTCGAACACGAAATCCGCTTGCGGCCGACTACTGGGTGAAGCCATCCTCTCCGCCACTTCCAATGGAACCGGGCTTTCAGGAAACGGTTCTTCGACCGGTGGCTGGACGCCACGTCCGGTATAGAGCGCCGTCGTTTCGGCCACCGCGTCTTTCGAGAACGGCAGGCTGGCGCGCCGCGACGGTGCCGCAGGCTTTTCCGGCTCGGGAGCCGGCGGCGTGGCGATCTCCGGGACACTGGATTTTTCGAGGGCCCCAATCTGCAGTGCGGCGATCAGAATCTTGCACACTTCGAACTCGCCCAGCGCCGAGACCGCTCCAATCTGCTTGATGGATTTCACGCCATCCACGAGTCGCAGGACCTCGCCGGCGCTGGGATCGGGTTTCGTCGCACCGAGGAAGGTCTCGAGCGCCGCGGGTGCCGCGGAGAGGACGGTGTCCAACGAACCGAGTTGTCCCAGTACCCATTCCCGATCTTGTACGCGTCGGATGCTGTTGAAAAGCAACCGCGGCGTCGAAAGCTCGAGATCGATCGCCCCCTTGGGGAGCGATCGCTCGACGAACTGGTACGAGCCATCACTCCATAGATAGAGGTCGGTCAGAATTTTTTCTACTTTGAGCCTCGCGGCATCGGCGAGCTCGCGTTGCGAGATATAGCCGAGCTCGGTGAGCACTTTGGCGAGCGGATTGCCGGCCGCCACGCGCGCCTGAGCGACCTGCATCTGGTCCTTACTCAGCTTGCCCTCTTCGACCAGGATGGAGGCGAGCTGATCTTGAGGATCGTTCGAGGCGGCGAAGAGAATTTGGCCGTCGCGAAAGTAGACAGCCTTTTGGAGCGGCGCGCGCTCGAGCTTGAGCGAGCCAGTGGCATTGCCCTGGTGAAGCTCGACCAGAAGCGTCAGGAAAGCTTTTTGATCTAGGCTCCCGGAGTCTTGTCCATCCATGGATCGGGTGAGACGGTGCGCCGCTGACTACACCAATTTCTCAGGCACTTGCCGGTTTTTTGGTTGGGCAAACTAAGACCAGCTTGATGTTCAGATACAACTTTAGAGTTTATCATAAACCCCCCTTTCCAGCTACCTGAGCCCCGTTTGCGGCCGGTCGGCGAAACCCTCCCCGAGGGGCCGGTTCTCCGGCAACTCACTCTCGAGACTTGACTTAACCTCACCTCTATGGGTCGAGGCGTCGGCCACCCGTGCGGAATGCCTGGCAGGGAGGCTCGTCCGGGCTTTTTCGTCTCTTTCTCTTGTCCCGTCGCGAGCTCGTTCGAGCGCGTGGCGGAAGTCATAACCGATGGATGAATGAAAGGAGAGAAAGATGAAGAAAGCCATGCTGGTCCTGATCTCGGTGGTTCTGCTGGGAGTCGGCTCGAATGCGTTCTCGCAGAGTGCCTCCACCAACGCCTCGGATGAGGCTCAGGTGAATCTCAATACCGCGACCGTCGAGCAACTCGTCGAGCTTCCGGGCATTGGTGAGGCGGTTGCGACAAGAATCGTCGCCTACCGCGACGCCAACGGCAGCTTCGGAAAGATCGAGGAGCTCATGAACGTTCGGGGGATCGGTGAGAAGACGTTCCTCCGGCTTCGGCCCCTCGTCTTCGTCGAACAAGGCAAGAACTAACGCACCGTCCGGGTGGGCAGGGTCGGCCGGGCTGGGTCGAGCCGGCCCTGCTTCATCCCCAGGAGCACGAAGGTCATGCGTTCGGGAAGAACGGGTTACGGATTGGTCGAGCTGATGGTCGCAATGACGATTCTCACGATCGTCGCCGCGATCGCCCTGCCGCGCGGGTGGGAACTAGTAAGGGAGTACCGGCTCCGTGGTGCCGCGTACTACTTTCGCGGTCTAGTTCGCCAGGTCCGCGCACAAGCGGCGGCCAAGTCTCGCTATACGGGAATCGTCTTCGACGAGGTCGATGGAGAGCCGGAGCTTTCTCTCCACATCGACGGAAACCACAACGGGATCCGGCGGGTCGACGTCCGATCGGGGATCGATCCTAGGATCCGCGGACCATGGAGGCTGAGCGATCAGTTTCCCGGCGTCCGTTATGGGAGCCCCTCATCCGGCGGCGGACCGACGTTTCCGCCGCTTCGTATCGGCCGCGGCCGAATCCTGTCCTTTTCGCCGATCGGGACGTCGACTGGCGGGACGCTCTTTCTGAGCAACGAGCAGGGATTTCAGTACGCCGTCATCATTCTGGGAGCTTCGGGAAGAGTGCGATTGGCAAGATACCGGGGAGGGCAATGGGAGCCCTTACCATGAACGTTTGTATCGTTTCGAGAGAGGAGAAGAAAAATGAAGGTCGACTTTTATCCACCGAAGGGTCGAGATACTAAGATCCTTGCTTTTGCCGACGTCACACTCTCCGAGGGCGTGGTCGTCCGGGGATTTCGGGTGGCCGATGGTTCGAACGGTGTGTTCGCGGCCGTGCCATCCAAGCCGTTTACGGTCAACGGTGAGAAACGGTTCTGGAACCAGGTCGCGTTCACCAGCAACGAGATTCGCGATCGGTTTCTCGGCGAGCTCCTCGAGGACTACCATCGATGGAGTAAGAACGACGCCGAGCACCCGCCGCGCGAGACCCGGGCGCCGGGAACCGATGACGGGGAAGAGGGGCCACCCTTCTAGCCGCGCCACATTCGGGCGTCATTCAACGTATGCGACCCAGATGCAAAGTGGTCAGACGCTAGCCGTGCCACATTCGGGCGTCATTCAACGTATGCGACACAGATGCAAAGTGGTCAGACGCCGGTGCCACCTTTGACGATGTGGATGGCGAGGAGCTCGTCCATTGCGATCCTCACCCCGAATGTAGCGAGCAACGTTTTCGGAAGTTTGTTGGCGGTGTAAAGTTTTGTAAAGCTCGCGGGGCGGCAATCCTGTCAAGGGGCCAGGCTTAGGAGGGGTCTCCGGGAATGGGCAGCGACATTTGTCGAGAGGTGGATGGAGCGGCGCGGCGTTCTCGCTCCACGACGCTCATCACGAAGGCGATCCAGATCTCACGGTTGCTTCCCGAGAGGTTGTAGTAACGGAGCCCCCGCTCCTGGAGCATCCGGTCGACGAGTCGATCGATCGCTAGCTGAAACTCGGCGTCCACATCCCGCACGCCGTCGGTCTGAAGAACGAGCCCCACCGGGACCTTGAAGAGGTAGTCATAGGTTTCCATCCAGTAGGTCACCAGCTGTTCGAGCACCGGCTGGGCACCCTCCGCGTGCACGAGGTAAGCGTAGTTGTCCAGGACACTGCGGTCGCAGATCACGTTGTCGTTCTGATCCTGGGAGACGATCTCCATCGCGATTTGCGTGTGGAGAATCCAGGACTGCGCGGCGAGTGTGGTCTGACGATTGATCGGTAGCGGACAGGCGCGGGCCACTTCCTTGACGATATCGACGCTTCCGCGCTTCTTCTTGAGAATTCCGGCCAGATGGTAGCAGAGGGTCGTTTTTCCGACACCGTGGGTGCCGATGAACGCAATCTTCACCGGCTCAGAGCCTCCAGCGGATGAACTCGTCGATGGACGTCGTTCCGTCCGTCACGTCGTGGAGACACCGTTCGCGAAGCGTCTCCATGCCGGAATTTTTCGCCGCGGCTTCGATATCGGGCAGAGAGGGTCGCGACGCGAGAAGCTTCTTCATCTCGTCGTCGATGATCATGACCTCGAAAATACCTTTGCGTCGTCGATATCCGATACGGTTGCAGGCGGGACAACCCTTGCCGCGATACAACCTCAGGCCCGCGGCCTCCAACCCGGTGATGCCGAATGGAGCGAGCTTGCCCGGATCGGCGGGGTTGCCACCCTCGCGACAATTCGTACAGATGCGGCGGACCAGCCGCTGATTCAAGACCAGAGCGAGCGAGCGGCTGATGAGGGAGGGCGGTACGCCGAATTCGTAGAGCCGCCATGCCGCCTCCACCGAGCTGAATGCCGGCAGCGTGGCGATGACCAGCTTGGAAGTGGCGAGCTGGCACACTTGGCTGGCGGTGGTCTTGTCCGATAGCTCCAACACGAACAGGACATCCGGCTTCACGGTCGTGAGCGAGCGGAGTGCTTCTTGGAATCCGAACCCGCGATCGTCACTGACCTCGATCTGGTTGACGTAAGGGACCTGCCACTGGATGGATGGCTCGAGGCTCACCACCTTTCGTTCCGATTTGGCGAGGTGATCCATGAGCGAGTAGCAGGTGGTCATGGCACCGTTGAATGGTGGGGATGAGACCAGAATGAGTCCCGCGGAGGCGTCGAGGGCGCGAACCAGGAAAAGTTGATTGGCCGGAGTCAATCCCAGGGCGGTGAAGTTCTTGAGGAAGAAACGACGATCGACCAGCTTGATCGTCGTGCTCGTCCCCTTCTGAGTCGGGAGCGTCTGCGCCAACAAGTCGTACTCACGCTCCATGAGCTGCGTGACCGCTCTTCCTTTCTGAGGGACGCTTTCGCGCGTTGGATCGAGGCGGAACAACGTGCCGATC
>JBOGJF010000684.1:0-4945 GCA_050747785.1 Vicinamibacteria bacterium | reverse complement strand
GCCCTTACTTGTCGGCCGCCCAACGACGTGGTTGCGTTGAGGGGGGCGCGTCAGGCGGGCCCGTAACGTCTTGTTGGCCGTCAAAATGGGTGGTTGCCTTGACCGGAGTTAGTCAGACGGCGGATCGGTTTCCTCTTCTCATCGAGAAGGTCGTCGCCGGAGGTGTCGGTCTCGGGCGGCACCAAGGACAGGTCGTGTTCGTCGCACGTGCGGCGCCCGGAGATCGGCTACTCGTCGAGCCGGTCGATCGCCAGCGCGACTTCGTGCGCGCGCAGGCGGTCGAGGTTCTCGAACCGTCTCCGTCGAGGCGCGAGCCTCCCTGTCCTTATTACGAGAGTTGCGGCGGGTGCTCGCTCATGCACCTCCAGCCGGAAGCGCAACGGAAGGCCAAACGAGAGATTCTCCTCGAGAGCCTGCGGCGGAGTGGCGGCGTTTCATTCGGCGGCGACGTCGTCGTCCGCTCCGGGCCGGAGTTCGGATACCGAGTGCGCGCCCGATTTCACGTGAAGTCGACTCGACGCGGCACCTTGGTCGGGTTCTTCGAACCGGCGTCCCACCGCGTCGTGGACGTTGGCGAGTGCTTGCAGATCTCGGACGAAGCGAATCGTGTCCTGCGGGCCGTGCGCGGCTTCCTGGCGTCGAGCTCCCGCCGCTCGTCGGAGATCGAGTCCTTCGAGTTGCTAGAGCCTGTCTCATCGCCCGACGCGACGCCAGCTGGAGGTGGAGGGAGGGTCGTGGCTCATTTCATCGTCAAGAAGGGTAAGGGGCCGGCGAGAGTCGAGCTCGAAGAGCTGGTCCAGAGTGAGAACCTGGGTGGCATCGTTGTCAGCCGGAGTGAGCTCGAGACGAGGGGTCGCAGCGAGCGCCGCGTCGGTGAGGTTCGGACACGGCACCGGGTCGCGGGCTACGAATTGGGGGCGAGCGTCCATGCCTTTTTCCAAGCCAACCGTTTCCTCCTGGAGACCCTGGTCGACGAAGTCTTGCCCCCGTCGCAGGAGCGGGTGGGACGTGCCGTCGACCTCTATTGTGGCGTGGGACTCTTCAGCTTGCCTCTCGCCCGGTTCGCGGACAGCGTCGTGGGCGTGGAAGTCTCCGCGGCGGCGGTGGCGGACGCGCGGCTCAACGCGACGGGAGCGGGACTCGATAACATCGACTTTTTCGCGGAGAGCGCGGCAACCTACGCCACCCGGGAGGGTTTCGATTCGGTTGACCTGGTGGTCGCCGATCCGCCGCGGCCGGGATTGGAGCGGGCAGTCGTGGATGCTCTCTGCCGCCGACCCCCCAGAGAGGTCCGATATGTCTCTTGCGATCCGGCTTCCCTGGGGCGAGACGCCGGTCGTTTGCGCGAAGGAGGGTTGGAGTTGGCTCGTCTGGTCCTGCTCGATTTCTTTCCGAACACCCATCACCTCGAATCCGTCGCGACCTTCCACCGCCGCTAGCCAGATCTGCCGGCTTCTCCGCCTGCCGGGGCGGTACTCCGTGGGTCGCCTTTGAATGCGGCCGGGGTCGTGAGTATGATCGCGCTCTGGACGAAACGCGAGGCATGGCCGGCAAAGCCGGCAGGGCCTGCAAAGCCTGGAAAGGCAAAGCCTGGAAAGAATGATGCACCATCTATCCACTCCACGAGCACCGAGGGGACGGAAGGGCTACGAATAGATGAGCGCGAAGCGGTTCATTCTCGTCGTGGTGGTTGCCTTGCTGGTGTTCGTTGGGAACGCCACTGCGGACGTCGTGGTGTTCGTCGACGGTACGCGGATGACGGTTCAACACTACGAAGTGAAGGGGAACGTCGTGGTCATCACCACCCAAGACGGCAAGTTACGTTCCGTCCCTCGCAACTACATCGATCTCGAGGCCACCGAGCGAATGAACCGGTCGAACCAGATGGCTCCCGCGCCGTCTTCCTCCCTCGGGCCTCCCTCTCCCGCGCCGTCGCCGGCACCGCCAGCGGTTGCCGCGCCGCCACTCTCTCCAGCCTCCGGCGATATGCCGCCCTCGGTCTGGACCAACGACGAGCTTGGCGTGAGTCTCGTCGTTCCCTCCCAAGCCTGGGATGTACAGGACATGGTCGCCTCTTTCGACGTCGCCGTGCAGCTCGAAAAGCAGGATGGAGAAGCGCGGGCCACGCTGGCGCTTATCCGTCGGCCGATGCGGGACTATCAGGATTTCCGCGAAGTCGTCGGCGAGGTCGAGACTTCCGTTTCGGCGACGAGCAGCTACCGTTCGCTTGGATCCGGGCCTCTCTCGCTCGGCCCCTACACCGTTCACGACCTGCGCTTCGTCAGAGAGATCGGAGGGCTTCCGGTCTACAACCGTATCGTCGCTTACTATTCCGAGGACTTGGCCTATGTGCTCAGCCTGGCGTGTCCGGAGCCGCGCTTGGAGGAGAATCAAAACGACTTCGATGCGCTCGTGCGCGGGTTGGTCATCAAGAAAGCGCAGTCCCAGCTGACGCCCCGCGGAAGACCCGAGAGCTAGCTCTCCTTTCGAGAAACCCCTTCCCAGCCCGAACCCCCAGGGCGTCGGGCTCCGGGAGCTGACGGGTGCGTGCACCTGCCGCAGCCGTCACTTTGCCGTTCATCGGCGGGATCGTTGTCGCCGGTGATCGATCACCTTCGGCCGCGCCGCTTTGCCTCGCCGCAGTCTTCCTTTGCCTTGCGGTGCTGGTTTGTCGCTGCCGAAGGAGACTGAGTGCGACGGTGCTCTTACTTACCGGGTTCTTCCTTCTCGGTGTCGCCTCTCGCCAGCTCGCGGCGCGGGCCGTCGAGCATCAGCCACTTCTTCAACAGTATGAGTCTCTCGGCGAGGCTCGCAAGGGTACTGCTCACCTACTCACCGGTGTCCTACGAGAGGAGCCCTTGGCGACGTCGGAAACCGTGCGGCTGCGCATCGGCATCGAGAGCTGGAGAGTGGCGGGCGTCACCCGACCGCTCACGGGCGACCTGCGCGTCAACGTGCGAGGCGATCCCGAATGGCAACAATCCTTGACCGAGCTCCGGGCTGGCGATCGAATCTCGCTGTGGGCCACGGTGCGTCGCCCGAGAGGATATCTGAACCCGGGCGGCTTCGACGTGGGGGCGTATCTCGCCCGCGCCGGCGTCACGCTCTCGGGAACGGTGAAGAGCCCGTTGCTCATCGAGCGACTGTCCTCGGCGGGATGGTGGTCACCCGCGCGCACGATCTCTCGGGTTCGGAGTTTCGTGCGGCACCGTTTGCGGGACGCCTTCCGCGGAAAGCCCGGAGAGGAAATCCCCGGAGTGGCGATGGCGCTTCTGATCGGGGATCACATGTTCATTCCGCCCTGGGCCGAGCGGCTCTATCAGGATTCGGGCATCTTCCATGTAATGGTCATCAGCGGCGCACAGGTGGCCCTCCTCGCGGCTCTCATCTTTGGTACGCTCCGCTGGATAGGTTTCGAACGAGGTCCCTCCTTGTGGTTTCTCATGTGCGCGCTTCCCCTCTACGCCGCGCTTTGCGGAGGGGGCCCTTCGGTCGTCCGGGCCGTGATCATGTGCCTCTGCGTGGTCGCGGCGCGGCTTCTGAGTCTGGACCTACCCGCGGTCAACGGCCTGGCGTGCTCGGCCTTGATGATTCTTGCCGTGCGTCCGCTCGATCTTGACGATCCGGGATTTCAGCTCTCTTTTGCCGCCACCGCCGCCATCCTCGTGCTCGCTGGCCCGCTTGCCCGCGGGCTCAGTCGCGACGAACGCCGCCCGAGCCTTATTGCCCGCGCGTTCGCCATTTCTCTCGTCGCCCAGGCCGCGGTCGTTCCGTTGATCGCCTGGCACTTCCAGCGCCTTACGCCGGGCGCGGTGCCGGCGAGCATCGTCGTGACGCCCCTCGCCGCCGCCGCTCTCGTAGCGGCTGCTCTTCTCACGGCCTTCGCGCCCGTCCCCTGGCTCGGTGAAGCCCTGACGTGGGTGACGTGGTTTTTCGTTAGCGCGTTGACCGCGTGCGCGCGGTTCGCGGTGAGTCTTCCGGGGGCCTCGATGCGCGTTCCCGCTCCGGACGGGTCGTGGCTCCTCCTCTATGTCGCGCTTCTCGTCACGGCCTCGATCTCCCGGGGTCGTCTTCGACTCGGCGCGGCGGTTCTCTTGTGCGTGGCGACGCTCTGGCTGCCCTTCCAGCCAGCCCCTGCGAACCCCGATACCCTGCGCCTCACGGCCTTCGACGTGGGACACGGGGATTGTCTCCTGCTCGAGCTTCCAGACGGCAGGCGGATTTTGGTGGATGCCGGCGGTTCGTTCGACCGCTCGTTCGACGTGGGGGAGAACGTCGTCGTTCCGGCCTTGCTACACCGCGGAGTGCGGAGGCTCGCCGCGGCCGTGGTCAGCCATGCGGACTTCGATCACCTGGGTGGTCTCGCGACGGTTATTTCAAATCTGCACGTCGGCGAAATCTGGGAGGGGCGGCCCGCCTGGGAGCTGCCCGACTACCGACGACTGCGAGAGACGGCGAGGCTTCATGGCGTGCCCATCCGGCGTCTTCGAGCAGGAGAGGTGATGGAGCTGGGTGACGTGCGCGTCGAGGTCCTGGCCGCTGGTATCTCTGGGGACGCTGAACCCCATTCGAGGAACGACGATTCACTGGTGCTGCGAGTCTGCTATAGAGGCTCGTGCATGCTCTTGACCGGCGATGCCGAGCGGGCTCTGGAGCTCGCGTTGATCCGCTCGGAAATGAATCTCCGAGCCGACATTCTGAAGGTGGCGCATCACGGGAGTCGAAGCTCGACGATTGCCCCCTTCCTCGAGGCCGTGCGTCCCCGCGTCGCGATCGTCTCGACCGGCTCGGGCAACGCCTATCTTCCCTCTACTCGCGTGATGGTTCGCCTGCGTGAACGGGGTGTGATGAGCCTGCGCACGGATCTCGATGGGGCGGTGAGCGTCGAAATCGATCGCCGGGGGGTTCTCCGGATCGAGACGTTCAAGAATCGTCGCTAGTCTCC
>JBOGJF010000683.1:0-8086 GCA_050747785.1 Vicinamibacteria bacterium | reverse complement strand
CGGCGTGACCCGTTACGTCCATCTGGGTGACGACGGTGTTTTCCGCTTCCATCAAGACATCGCCATCCTTCCAGAGCAAAGCACCGAAGGGATGGTTTCCGCGCGCGACCGCGCTGCGGGCGAGGGCGTAGCATCTTTTCATCAGGTCGTCGTGCATGGTTGCTCGTGGTTCTTACTCATGATGAAGAACACGTAACCGTAGGCATTCGAGTACCGACGGTAGAGATCGATCTCCTTCTGTTCTTCTCTCAGGGTTTCGAGGATCGCCGGTTCGCTGACGTATCGCCGCTTTAGGTCCGAGATCCGTTCTTCCATAGGCGTATAGTAGTCGTCCCACCATGCGGATTCCGGCAGCAAGAACACGGCTATGATGGAGTATCCAGCCTTGTTGATGATATGCGTGTTCTCAGCGACCGAACGCATCGCCGGGTAAGCTACCTGGAAAAAGGAGCGCGCTTCCTCGGGCGGCGAGTCGACGAGCCAGCAGAGCTCGGTCACCACCATCGCGCCTTCGAGCCTCAAGAATCGGCGCCAGTCGCGAAGTCCCTCGGCGAAACCCATGACGTAGATGGAACCTTCCGCCCATATGAGATCGAACGTGCCCTCCTCGAATGACAATGCGTCCATCGAGCGTCGCACCGCCGTGATCCGATCGGCGATGCCCTTCTCTTTGGCCCTTCGCAGCAGCTCGTCGAGATAGGGCTGATGAGTATCGACCGCGGTGATGTGTCCGCCGGTCTTTTCGGCGAGACAGAGAGTTTGCCTGCCCGGGCCACACCCGATGTCCAAGATCCGGGGAGGGGTAGGCAGCGGGCCTACGCAAGACAGCGCCTCGAGGGTAGCCGCGTCGGACCCCGGTCCTTCCTGAGGTAGTCCTCGATGGATCTCGAAGAACACGTCCATGCTCGGGCCTCGCGAGCGCCGATGCGCATATTACAACAGCCCGTCGCGCTCGCTGCGTCATGGTTGGGCTATCTGCTACAGTAGACTCATGAAGCGATGGATGCGGCGTGGCGCGGTTCTGGTGGGTATCGTCATCCTCCTCGTCTTGCTCCGGTACATCGCCTTCGCCCCCGATCCTATCCCGGTACAAGTCGTCACCGTCGCGGCCGGTACGGTGGAGGAGACCGTGACCAATTCGCAGGCGGGCACGGTTCGCGCACGAAACCGGGCCAAGCTCTCTCCCGAGTCTGGTGGCACGGTCGTTGCGATCCCCTTTCGGGAAGGTCAGAGTGTCACCAAAGGAGCCGTGGTCCTGCGGCTCGACGATCAACTGCAGAGAGCCGAGCTCGCGCTCGCTGAGCGGGAGCTGGAGACGGCCAACGCCCAGCAGGAGCAAGCTTGTCTGACGGCCGAGAGAGCGGCCCGGGAGAGAGATCGGATCGCGCGCCTTGCCGAAGAGAAGATCGCCTCTCAGGATCTCCTCGATCAAGCAACGACCGAGGCGGACCGCGCCGCGGCCGCCTGTGCGGCCGCCGGCTCCGCGGTCGAAAAGGCTCGAGCCGGCGTTTCGTTGGCGCGCACGAAGATCGACAAGACGGTGCTGCGCGCCCCGTTCGATGGCATCGTCGCGGATATCGCCACTGAGGTCGGGGAGTGGGTTTCTCCCTCCCCACCCGCCCTTCCGATTCCTCCCGTGGTCGACATCCTCGACCCGGATAGCATCTATATCAGCGCCCCGATGGACGAAGTGGACTCCGCTCGAATCGCCCCCGGCCAGTCGGCTCGCCTGACTGTTGATTCCTATCGTGGCGAGCATTTTTCGGCCCGCGTCGTGCGCGTGGCGCCCTACGTTCTCGACGTGGAAGCCCAGAATCGCACGATGGAGATCGAAGCGGAGCTCGACGATGCGAACGTCACCCGGCGATTGTTGCCAGGAACTTCGGCGGACGTCGAAGTAATCTTGCAGGTGAAAAAAGACGTGTTGCGGATACCGACTCAGGCGCTCCTCGAGGGGAATCAAGTCCTGCTGGTCGAGGACGGTCTTCTGGTCGCGCGAGACGTCGAGACGGGTCTCAACAACTGGGACTACACGGAGATCTTGAGCGGGCTCAGCGCCGGTGACGAAGTCGTCATCTCGCTCGATCTGCCCGGGGTTCAGGCGGGAGCACGAGCCGTGATCGAGTCGAGCCAAGGCGCATTGTGATTCGTCTGGAAAAAATCTGCCGGACGTTCACGGTGGGAGGACAGCCCGTTCACGCTCTGGTCGACGTGGACGAGGAGATCGCCGCCGGTGAGCACGTGGCCATCATGGGTCCTTCCGGATCCGGGAAGTCGACTCTTCTCAACATCCTCGGCCTTCTCGACCGTCCTTCCTCGGGATCCTACCGGCTCGACGACCGCGAGGTCTCGCATCTCGACGAGCTCGAGCTCACCCAGGTCCGCCGGTACCGGATCGGCTTCGTCTTCCAGTTCTTTCATCTCGTGTCGCGGTTGACCGCACTTGAAAACGTCGAGCTCCCCATGGTTTTCGCGGGCATCCCGCGGGATGAGCGACGGAATAAGGCACGCGCCGTGCTCGAGGCAGTGGGACTCAGCGAGCGAGCCGATCACCGGCCGGATCAGTTGTCCGGTGGCGAACGGCAGCGGGTAGCTCTCGCGCGTGCCACGGTGATGGGTCCGGCCCTCTTGCTTGCCGACGAGCCGACCGGGAACCTGGACACTGCATCGGGTCGACAGGTCCTCGATCTCCTGGATGGTATGAACGAGAAGGGGCTCACGCTCATCGTCGTGACTCACGACCCGGATGTGGCGCGACGCGCGGATCGGATTCTGATCCTGGCGGACGGCCGGGTCGCGCGGCGGGTGAGCGGTGAAGCGATAGCCCAGGTGGCCGGGTTTTCCAGCTTGGCGGGCGGCGGAGCGTGACGTTCCAGGATCTTCTGGAATACGCGCTTCGCGCTCTGATCGGGCGGCGCGTACGTAGCGCCCTCAGTCTACTAGGTATGAGTATCGGAGTGGCCGCGGTGGTCGTGCTCACCGCACTGGGTCAAGGCGCCTTGACCTATGTCTCCGACCAGTTCGGGAACATCGGTACGAATATTCTCATCGTGCTTCCCGGAAAGACCGAGACTACGGGAGGGTTTCCCGGTGTGGGAGGTGCGCCCAACGATCTGACCTTGGAAGACTACGAGTTACTCGTTCGCAGTATGCGCGAGGTACGACGATCAGCCCCGATTGCAATGGCGACGGGTGCCGTCTCGCACGCCGAAAGGCGACGTCAGGTCGCGGTCATCGGATCCACCGACGAGTTTCTGAGCGTGCGGAACCTCGAGATGGCACGCGGAAGCTTCCTGCCGGAAAGTGAGATCGAACGTGGGAGCGCGGTCGTGGTTCTGGGGCAGACGGTCGCCGAAGAGCTGTTTCCAGGTCAGGACCCGCTGGGTGAGGTGGTGCGCATCGAGGATGCTCGCATGAGAGTCATCGGTATCCTGGCCAGCGAAGGCACACAGCTCGGTGTCAACATCGATGACATGGTCGTGATCCCGGTA
This sequence comes from Vicinamibacteria bacterium, assembly GCA_050747785.1. Taxonomy (GTDB): domain Bacteria; phylum Acidobacteriota; class Vicinamibacteria; order Marinacidobacterales; family DATDRI01; genus CBDANW01. The sequence continues at coordinate 4,595 of JBOGJF010000683.1, read as the reverse complement.
GCCTCGGCGATGCGCCTTTTCAATCGCAATTCGCTCTTTCGAATCATGCTGGAGGTTCGTTCCACGTCCGACCTCGATCGTGCGTGCAAGGAAGTCCTTCGCATCATGACCGAAAGGCACGACGAGGAAGACGTGACCTGTATCACGCAAGATGCAGTGGTGGCGGCGTTCTCATCGATCGTGAACACTCTGACTCTGGTGTTGGTGGCAATCGCTTCCATTTCTCTCACCGTTGCTGGAATCGGCATCATGAACGTCATGCTGGTTTCCGTTTCCGAAAGAACGCCCGAGGTCGGGTTGCTGAAGGCAATAGGTGTGGCGCGGCGGCAGATCCTGGCGGTCTTCGTCACCGAGGCCGCTCTTCTCTCCACCGCCGGGGGGCTTTTGGGCCTCGCGGTTGGTTGGTTGGCGGTGAAGTTGTTGGTTGGCCTCTACCCGGCGCTTCCCGCGAGCCCTCCCGCCTGGGCGGTTGCGGCCGCCCTCGGGGTCTCGACGGTCGTCGGCATCACGTTCGGCGTCTTGCCGGCCCGTCGGGCCGCTCGGCTGGATCCGATCCTGGCGCTCGCCCGCCGATAGGTAGAAGCAGGATGCGCGACCTTTTGGGTCTTGCCTTGGGGGCGCTGGCTCGGTATCGACTCCGCTCCGTGCTTTCCATGCTCGGCATCGCCATCGGCATCGGCTCGGTCATCCTCTTGACCTCGATCGGCGAGGGAACGCGTCTCTACGTTCTGGATCAGTTCACCCAATTCGGAACCAACTTGCTCCAGATCAACCCCGGCAAGGCAGAGACCATGGGAATACCCGGTGTCCTGGGTGGAACGACACACAAGCTGTCTCTGGACGACGCGCAGGCGATCGAGCGACTGCCGTCGATCGAGACCGTCATGCCGCTCGCGTTCGGTCTGGCACGGGTGGAGGCGGAGGGTCGCGGCCGGAGCGTCTACATCTACGGTACGACGCCGGCGATCCCCTCGGTCTGGAAGTTTCGCGTCCGACAGGGGTCTTTCTGGCCGAGCGGCGATCCGCATCGTGCCCACGCGATGACCGTCTTGGGTCCCAAACTGAAGCGGGAGCTCTTCGGAAATGCCAACGCCCTCGGGCGTTTCGTGCGCGTAGGTGGAGCCCGTTTCCGCGTGGTGGGAGTCATGGAGCCCAAGGGGCAACTACTCGGTTTCGACATCGACGACGGCGCCTACATTCCGGTCGCCTCGGCGATGAGGCTCTTCAACCTGGACGAGCTTCAGGAGATCGATGTCGTCTTTTCGAGCTCGGTCTCCGTCGATCTGGTGGTGGAGCGCATCACGGCGCTGTTGCTGGATCGCCATCGCGGGAACGAGGACTTCACGATTACCACCCAAGCGGCCATGATGGAAGTGTTCGGCAACGTCATGAGCGTGATCACCATGGCGGTGGGTGCTATCGCGGCCATCTCGCTCCTGGTAGGCTCCATCGGCATACTGACCATGATGTGGATCGCGGTCGGCGAGCGAACCGCCGAGATCGGCCTGATTCGCGCCATCGGGGCTTCGCGGTCTCAGGTCCAGACGGTGTTTCTCGTCGAGGCGGTAGCGCTATCGACCCTTGGTGGGCTGGTCGGATTGGCGGGAGGTCTGGGCATCTGCGCGATGTTGAGAGGATTCGTTCCCGGCCTCCCCGTACACACGCCTGTTCTCTACGCGGTCCTCGCGGTCGTCGTCAGTTTGCTAACCGGGCTTCTATCCGGAGTGGCGCCCGCGCGACGAGCCGCGGCGCTCGATCCCATCGAGGCACTTCACGCGGAGTAGTGCTAGCGTTGACGTCGACCGACCGCCAAAGCCACTCCGGTAACGACCAGGGCGCCGCCCATCAATGTCCGTGAATGGAGCGATTCACCTCGCAACATACCGACCAACACGGCTACCAGAGGGATAATGTAGGCAGTGAGCGCGAGTCGCTTCGCGGGCAGAATCGACAACAGCCAGTAGTAGAGAAAGAAGGCGACGGCGGATCCGCAAATGGCAAGATAAAGGACCGACCCGATGGTCTCGACGTTCCAGATGAAGGCTCGAGTCCGCTCGAGCCACACCGCGAGGATACCCATGACGCCTGACGCGACGGCCATCGGCCCCCCAGCGAGAGAGAAGGGATGAATACCCGGGCCCCAGCGCTTGACCGCGACGGTGCCGAAGGCGGCCGCCAAGGGAGAGATCAGCATGACGAGAGCGGCCAGATAGACTTCACGACCGCCTAGAGCGGTGACGTCTTCCGAGAAGATGACCCCGACCCCGCCGAAGCCGACCGCGATTCCAACGAGCTCTGTCGAGCTCACCGCTTCGTTGGGAAGGGCGAAATGTCCGACGATGGCTACGAAGAGCGGGTAGGTGGCAAACAACACGGCTGCCAGACCGGAGGGAATCCACTGCTCGCTCCAGTAGACGACTCCGTAGGCGATGATGAAAGAGAGAACACCGTTCACCAGCCAGAGCATTCTCTCCCGACGGGTCCTGCCGAGCCTGACACCGATTGCCCATGCCACGCCCAACAACACGGCCGCGGCGATGGCGAAGCGAATCGCCACACCGCTGAAGGGGGGGATTCCGCGCAACCCGATCTGGATGGCGGCCCAGGTCGTGCCCCAGATGAGACAAACCGAACCGAATGCCAGCGCGACGAGGGACCTTCCCGGTTGAACCATGGCCGCCCAGTCTAGCGTAAACAAATGTATGTTGGAGCGCGCGGATAGGCGTCGATGAGATGCTAGTCGAGCGCAACGTTGACGTCCCTTCCGCGCCTATGCCGCCATGTATCTTTGGAAGCGTAACGCGATCGGAGTTAGCGCGGCAGCAGGGGGTGAAAAGAAGATGAGAACGCTCTTGGTGCTTCGACACGCTAAGTCGAGCTGGAAGGACGAGGGTCTTGCCGATCACGATCGCCCGCTCAACAAACGGGGAAAGAAGAACGCGCCCACCATCGGAAAGCTCATCAGGAAGGAAGGGCTCACCCCGTCATGGATCGCAAGCTCTACCGCGCTTCGGGCTCGGAAGACCGCAGAGGCGGCGGCAAAGGGCAGCGGCTACTCGGGAACGATTCACTATACGAGGGAGCTCTACCTGGCTCAGCCCGGGGACATCTGCGCCGTGCTCCGAAAGACGGCGCCGGAGTCGGCGACGAGAATTCTGATCGTGGGCCACAACCCCGGCCTGGAGGAATTGGTGGGAGCATGGACCGCTCAAAGGCAGCCGTTTCCGACCGGCGCTCTCGCTCAAATCGATCTGGCCATCGAGAGCTGGAGCGAGCTGAGCGGAGCGGTCCGGGGCGAGCTCGTTCATTTATGGTGCCCTAGAGATCTCGACTGAGCGGCGCGCGGTCCTTCTCCGTCGTCCGGCGTCCTTCTGGCGTCGGTATGCGTGATCGCACGAATCAAGCTGGCCAGACGCCCCTGGCTAACGGCAAGAACCGCGTACGGGACGAGCAACGCCTCCGACTCAAAACGAAACCGCATGTTCACCGCGAAGGCGGCATAGATCAAAGATAAGAACGCCCATGTCCCGAGTAGTAGGCCCGCGTGCTCGGCCTCGTGGCGACGACACGCCAACAGCCAACCCAGGAGAATCAGAGGCAGCGTCACGCTCCAAAGGATGAGATAGGCCCGGGTTCGACCGGGAGAGTACTCGTGACCCACTCCCGGTCGCCAGGTCCAGAGATAGAAGAGCTTCGCCAAGTAGAGCCGCGCGCCAGTCCCGGGGTTTTCGGACAAGAAGGTCAGGGCTCGGTCTCGGAGCAAGCGGTCGCGTCCCGCTTCGGGTAGCGAGTGGAAATCGGCGGGCAGACCGGCGTTCATCTGGCCGAGTGCCTCGTCGTCCATGACCCCATTGGCACCTGGATGGTTTCCGATGAGCAGAGCGTAGCCCGATGTCGTGGTTCCCGGAATCCAGGCTCCCAGGGCAATCCGATTCCTCACTAGCCAGGGCGACAGCACGAGGGCGGCGACGACCAACATGAGGGCTCCGTGCGAAAGGAAGTGAGGAGGACGTCCCCGCCGTAAGCTCCAAGGAACGATCGCGAGGGGCAAAGCGAGAAACGTCGTGCGGGCAAGCGCAGCCAAACCCAGGACGGCTCCGAGCTCGAGGGCCCGCCGCGCACCGGGTCTGTCGCGATACCTGAGAGCGGCCGCCAGCGTGAGGACCAACATCGTCGCACGGAGCCACAGTGGATGGTACGAGAGAACGTAAACGACCAAGGGAGGCCATAAGGCGACCACCAATGCAGTAGCACGCTCCGGCGCGTTCAAGCATCGGCGGGCGAGACGAGCCAACACCATCGATGCCGCCAGCCACGAGAGGACCTGAAACACCAGCAGCGAGACATAGGGAGCCGGTACCCACTTTAGAAATCCCGCGAGCATCAATGGGTAGAGCGGTTCTTGGTTTGCCGATGGCTCCGGGTCTACCGTGAAGCGGTGGAGGGAATAGCCCTCGCCGGCCAGAAGGTGCGTGGCGATCTCGCCGGGCTCCCAGGTCTCCGGTTCTCGATCCGGGCGCAGGTAGAGGAACGCGGCCAGGTACGCCGGCGCAGCGACGAGGAGAAGCGTCCGTGCCGTTTGTGCCGTTTGTGAA
>JBOGJF010000682.1:0-4446 GCA_050747785.1 Vicinamibacteria bacterium | reverse complement strand
ATTTTCTCCTCCTGGTCGAGGAGCGCGGTTTCGAGAATGACCTTGGAAAGGGCTCCCGCTTCCTTGGTGCAGCAAACGACGCCCAAGATGTCAGACTCGACGAGCTCGTAGTCCTTGGACTTGAGCGCTCCGACATTGATGACCATGTCGATCTCGGTCGCGCCGTCGAAGAGAGCCCGGCGCGTCTCGTAGATCTTGACGTCACTCGTATTCGCACCGAGAGGAAAACCCACCACGGTGCAAACGCCGACCGCGGTCCCTCGCAGTAGCCGTGCCGCCAGTCGCACCCAGGTGGGGTTGATGCAAACGGTGGCGAAACCGTGCTGGGCGGCTTCCTCGCAAAGCTTGCGGATCTGAGGCTCGGTGGCGTCCGGCTTCAGCAACGTATGGTCGATCATCCGGCCGAGGCCGGTTCCGCCGTGCTGGGGTCCCGCGTGGAGGCCGAGCCGTTCGGCACCGCCATCGACCAATCCCCGAATGAGATTTGGGCAGCGGCTACTCGCAGTGCCGTGACAGGAGCACGCCAGCTCGGCGGCCTGGTCGGATTCCAGCCGCGCGAGGATCGAGCGCGTGATCGCCTCGGTAAGAGCGTCCAATTCTTCTCTCGATATCATCGTTGGCGGGGATTCTCGGCGCCCTTCCTTTCAAACGCCCCGGCTGTATTTTCGCTCGATTTTGGTGACCTTACGAACGCGATCTCGGTGTCGCGGCTCGCTGATGTGGGAATCCAAGAAGGTGTGGACGACCGCAGTCATGGTCTCTTTAGTGATCATCCGGGCTCCGAGGGTGAGCACGTTGGCGTCGTTGTGCTCGCGGCTGTTACGGGCGGTGGTCGCGTCCTGACAGGGCGCCGCGCGGACTCCCGGAACTTTGTTGGCGACGATGGCCGACCCGATGCCCGCGCCGTCTACTACGATACCGAGCTCGGTTCGTCCGACCGCGACCGCGACCGCCACGGCATGAGCGAAGTCAGGGTAGTCGACCGACTCGGTGGAGTACGTTCCGAAATCGATGAAGCTGATGCCTTCATCACCGAGAAGCGCCTTCACCGCTTCCTTCATCTCGAAGCCCGCGTGATCCGATCCAACCGCCACGCGTGCCTTTTCGGGTTGAACGGAAGGGTTGGTATCCGGGGAGACCAGGCGGATCCGTTTCTTCTCGATCCATTCGCGGGCGATGTCGGTGATGACGGCATCCTTGGGGACATCGAGGATCGCCCCTTCAGGGAGAGCTTGAACGTCCTGTCCAGTGATGAAGCGACGACTCACGGTCACCGCCGCACGGTGCTGGCGCGCGTCTTTCTTGTGCCGACGGGGTCGGTGAGAACGGCTGGGGCGCTGGTTGCGGATGCCCAAGCGGGAGTTCGAGCAGGGGGGAACATAGCGAGAAGGTCGAAGTCTAGCGGGCCGATGAAGTGGCTGTCAAGGCCGCAAGCAGTTGGATCCATAGTTTTGAATCAGTGTAACCGGTAGAAACATTGGCGCTGGAGGTTCTTCACAGGTGACGTCAAGGGAAGGGCAGTGTTTGCCCTAGATTGCGCGGTCGTAAACGGGGCGTAAAAACCAGCGTCACTCATGGCTTTGGTCTTGACAGCCCAAATCGCAGGCGCTACCTTCCGCGCATCCACTGAGAGCATCTTCTCAAGGGCACACATTCAAGGTCTAGATCGGTGGATCGGTCGGTGTGGGCATTGTCGGAAGCTATCTTGGCTCGCGCCAAAAAGGAGGTACGATGAGGCGAATCATTGCCAGGGCGGCGCTCGGGTTGTCACTGATTCTCGTAGCAGGAATGGCCTCGGCGCAGTCTCTAGCAACGTTAAAGGGATTCATAAACGACGAAACGGGTGGCCGTCTCCCGGGTGCCACGGTCGTGGTTCGTAACGTGGACACCGGACTGGAGCGCAACCTGATAACCGATGCCAGCGGCTTCTATGTCGCACAGAAGTTGCAGCCGGGCAATTACACTCTTACGGCATCGTTGACTGGTTTTCAAACCGTCTCGCGGGAGAACATCGTTCTCCTGGTGGGACAGATCATTGATTTGGACGTCACGCTGGGAGTTGCCTCCGTGGAGGAAGCGATCACCGTAACCGCGGAGAGTCCCATCCTCGAAAGTACGCGCTCCAGCACGCAATGGTACGTCACCAATGACGAGATCGAGAACCTCCCGATCCAAGGCCGTGATTTCGTGCAGTTCGCCAAGCTGACTCCCACCGTCAAGGAAGAGCCGGGACGGGGCGGCATATCGATGGCCGGGCAGCGCGGAACCAATACCGGGGTGGCGATCGACGGGAGCGAGGCCAAGAGCGCGTTTTTCGGCTACGGCCGTGGCGGCGAGTCGACTGAGAACGAGGGGCTGGTTATTGCCCAGGACTCGGTCCAGGAGTTTCAGGTTACGGTGAACGGCTTCGAGCCCGAGTACGGACGTAACGGCGGAGGCTATCTCAACGTCATCACCAAGTCGGGCACGAACACGCTGCGCGGCACCGGTCTTTTCTTCTTCCAAAACGATTCCATGGTCTCGAACCTCTTGCGTTCTCCATTGGAGGAATTCCGGGGTATCCCGGAAGACGATCCCCGGTTCGAGCCCGAGAGCTTCAGCAACTACAAGTGGGGAGGATCGGTTGGCGGGCCCATCGTGAGAGACAAGACTCACTTCTTCTTCTCCTACGACGGGCTCTCGAGCAGCAGGGATTTCATCGACAACCTCAACGGCAAAGGCCAGTACGACGCGCTTCTCGCTCGATTCCCGGGCCTGGTCGACGGTTACACGCCGAATAATAATGGGATCGCGGGGCCCGATCCGGTATTGGGGAGAACCGCGTTCGGGAGCTTTACACGTTCCATAGACAATCTCATTCTCTTCGGCAAGGTCAACCACCAGTTCAACGAGAACCAGTCGCTCTCGGTACGCTACAATCTCACCGACTTCGACCGGGAGAGCGATCTCAAATCGGAGGAGTCCCTGAAGACCGAGAACACACACTCGCTGGTGGCGAGTCTGATCTCGGTGTTGAGCAACAATGCCGTCAACGAGTTCCGGTTTCAATATGCCAAGGACAACCTGGATCGTCTTTCGAACCTTGGCGCGGACGACATCGTTGCCGAGGTCGTCATCGAGGCACCCACTTTCGATTCGTTCGGCAAGCCGGACTTTCTTCCCATCTTTGTCGACGAGGAGAAGATCCAGATCCAGGACAACTTGTCCTACCTGTTCGGAGCCCACGATTTGAAGTTTGGGGCCGATCTGAACCTGGACGATCTCAGCGAGTTCTTCGCCGGCGCCTCTGATGGGGAGTACACCTATGCCACCATCGATGCCTTCCTTGCCGATCAACCGCGACGTTCGGTTGTCTATTTCGGTAATGTTCAGAACCCTAACTTCGCGGTCAAGCAACAGACGCTCGGGCTTTTTGCTCAGGACAGCTGGAGAGTCAACGATCGCCTGAACGTCAACTACGGCCTGCGTTGGGAGGGAACGTTCAATCCCGGCGATCTCGAGCATGTTCTGCCCGAGGGTCAGGAGATTCCCGACGACCTCAATAACTTCGGACCTCGCCTCGGGGTCGCCTACCAGGTAAGCGCCGACGGCAAGGACGTTCTGCGGGGCGGAGTGGGTCTCTTCCACGCGCGAACGCCGACCTTGATCTTCTTCAATGTCTATCAAGACAATGGCATCTTCCCGAACTACGGGCGGGCCACGGTTCTACCTGGTCAGATTGGCTACGTTCCTATTGGGCAGCCCATCGATAACGAGAATCCTCCCGCCGGGCTCCCCATCGCGCTCGCCTACATGCAGCCTGGCTTCGAGGATCCGGAGACCTGGAGGTTGAACCTGGGCTACGAGCGGGAGCTCGCGCCCAACATGTCGGCCTATGCGAGCTTCACCTACGCGAACGGCTCGAAGCTCCAGGGATCCTACGACGTCAACGTGTTCGATCCGGTGCGCGATCCGTTCGGGCGTCCGGTCTATCCAGCCGGACGGCCGGATTCCGGCTTCAGCAGTATTCGGGTCCGGGATTCCTTCGGCGACTCCGATTACTACGCCACGGCCTTCGGCTTCACCAAGCGCTTCGCCGGGAGCTACTCCGTCCAGGGCCACTACACTTGGTCGCAGGACAAGGACAACGACAGCAACGAACGGAACGCCACCGCGATCACCGTGACCGATCACACGGATTTCGACTACGACTGGGGTTACTCCGAGCGGGATATCACGCACCGCATCGTGATGAGCGGTGTCGCCGAGCTTCCGCTGGACTTCATGGTGAGCGGGATCTGGGAGTGGCGTTCGGGGTTCCGCTTCACTCCGCTCGATCCGAACACCGGGCTCACCGCTCATCCCAGCCAGACCATCCGGGCGAGGGCGGTGGTCAATGGCGAGCTCCTAGATCGCAACAGTGACCGGGGTCCGGACTTCAACAACGTCGACGTGCGGATCAACAAG
>JBOGJF010000681.1:0-4564 GCA_050747785.1 Vicinamibacteria bacterium | reverse complement strand
AACTTAGTGTGCATTAGTGCCGCGGGGCCCTACCCCCGCGGCTGGCGCTTTCGTCGGCGCATTAGCGCTGGGCTCACTCCGCCAATCTCATTGCGGGCCTCCGCTCGACAGGCGTCGCTGCGGCCGGCGGTCGCGCAGGCTGAGTCGTTTTTCAGCAGCCTGCTGTAGCGTTCCTGGGGCCAGGCCTCGCACCACCCCGATATTGAGCGTCTTGCCGACGCCCGGCCTTGGCAAGACCTGACCCTCAGGCTCTTAGGAGCCCTCAGCTGCCGCGCAGCCGCGAAGTCGGCGTAGCGGCTAGCGCCCGAACGACGAGTGAGGGCGCCCTAATGTTAGGAGCGCTCGTCTCGCGCGCAGTCGCCCCGCTCGCCCGCCAAACTAGGTGGTTGCTCGTCCGGAGCGAGTCGAGCGGCGAGGCCCCTGGCTCCTAATTAAACGTCACGTTATGGCTGTGGGTGCCCTGCACTTGGGAAACGGTGGACGTCTTGACGATTCGCTGCCCGTTTCCGATCTGAGTGAGCTCGGCACCCGTCAGATTAATCGTGTGTCCGTGGTTCGCCATTCCGGTGATGTCCAATGTGATATTGTTCCCGGCGCTAATCTGAGCGTCGCTCACGAAGGCGACATGGCTGTGATTGGCAGAGATGGTGCCGGTTTCGCCGCCTCCCGTGGGCGGTGGCGTGGGGTTCGTCGGCGAGTAGCTGTCGGAGCCGCATCCGGTGACGGTGATGACGACGCCGCTCAAGAGCGCCAATACGGACTCGCGGGTAAACTCTCGTCGGGTCAGGACCTTGTCTTCCATGGCTCGTATCTCCTTTGGTGTCTCACACTCGACCCGGTGTCTGAAGTGCAAGTGGGATGCCAGAGCAAAGGCCCAAAACATGCGTGGAAAACGGGCTACGCAGGTGCGGCAATTACGATTTACGTAACTGCCTTACCATTCTTGAAAGAGATGGAGTTCGGGGGCTAGAACCGAGTCGAAGCTCGCGCTTCGTGAGCAGCAATATCGGATTCCTGCTCGAGAAGGAAGACAAGCTCGTCCTTACCGTTGAGGAGACAGAATCGAGCGAACGCGTCGATCGGAAAGCTCGCCGTCTTCCCATTTGCGAGCGTCAATGTGCGCGTCTCGAGATCGATGGTGACTTCCATTCCGGGCTCGGCCATCAACGACCGGTGGGTCTCGTCGTCGACCACGACGGGAAGCAGGCCGTTCTTGAGGGAGTTGTTCCGAAAGATGTCGGCGAATCCCGTGCTGACGATCGCCTGGAAGCCGTAGTCGAGGAGAGCCCACGGGGCGTGCTCGCGAGAAGAGCCACAGCCAAAGTTGTCGCCGGCCACCAGTATCTCGGCACCGCGCGCGGTTTTCTCATTGAGCGCGAAGTCGGGACGCGGATTGCCTTCGCGGTCGTATCTCCAATCCGCGAAAAGCGCTTCACCCAAACCTTCCCGCTTGGTGGCCTTGAGAAATCGCGCTGGAATGATCTGATCGGTATCGACGTTCGCGATCGGCAGAACCACGGTGCGCCCTTTGACGACACGGATCGGCTGCAACGTTAGCTCACCATCTCGCGGGCATCGGCGATCCGGCCCGAAACGGCGGTCGCCGCCGCGGTGAGCGGGCTCGCCAGGAAGGTTCGCCCTCCACTGCCTTGACGGCCCTCGAAATTGCGGTTGCTGGTACTGACCGCGTATTGCCCTGGTTCCAGCCGGTCGCCGTTCATCGCGATGCACATCGAACAACCCGGCTCTCGCCATTCCGCTCCCGCTTCTCGGAAGATCCGATCGAGACCTTCCGACTCGGCCTGCTTCTTGACCTGCTGAGACCCCGAGACGACCAACACCCGGACTCCATGGGCCACCTTCCGGCCCTTGAATACCTTCGCCGCCAGACGCAGATCCGAAATGCGCGCGTTAGTGCAGCTTCCGATGAACACGACGTCGACGGGATGGCCGAGGAGGGATTGACCGGGCTCGAGTCCCATGTACTCGAGCGCTTTTCGGCTCGCCGCGTCGGGAGGTGGTAAGGGTGATCGAACCGGTATCGCCATGCCGGGGTTGGTCCCATAAGTAATCATGGGCTCAAGCTTTCCGGCATCGAGAGTGACTTCGCGGTCGTAACGGCTTTTGGGGTCACTCGGCAAGCGACGCCAACGAGCCAGGGCCTGGTCCCAGGCCGGACCCTTGGGTGCCATCGGCCGATCCGCCAAATACTCGAACGTGGTGTCGTCCGGTGCGATCATGCCCGCCCGGGCTCCGGCCTCGATCGACTTGTTGCAGATGGTCATCCGCTCTTCCATGGATAGAGACCGCACCGAGGAGCCCGCGTATTCCAGCACGTGACCCGTCCCGCCGTGCACCCCGATCTTCGCGATGATGGCAAGGATCACATCCTTGGCCGTGACGCCGGCCGGCAGGACGCCGTCCAGTCGAATAACAAAGGTCTTTGGCCTTCGTTGTAACAAGCATTGGCTCGCCAGGACGTGGGCGACCTCGGTCGTACCGATCCCGAAGGCCAGGGACCCGAAGGCCCCGTGCGTGCTGGTGTGGCTGTCCCCGCACACAATGGTCTTGCCCGGTTGGGTGAGCCCCAGCTCGGGTCCGATGACGTGCACGATCCCTTGTCGATCGTCTCCCAGAGGATAGAGCTCGATTCCAAATTCCTTGCAGTTGCGCTCCAGCTGACGCACCTGAGATTCCGCCTGCCGGTCGAGGAAGATGGTTCGACCATCGACCGGCTCCGTCGTCGGGATCGAGTGATCCATCGTGGCGACGGTCCGCTCGGGACGCCGGACCGTGAGGCCCCGCTCGCGGAGGAGGTCGAAGGCCTGCGGCGACGTGACCTCATGGATCAGGTGGAGATCGACGTAGAGAATCGCGGGGGTGTCTTCGTTCTCGCGACGCACGATGTGCGCGTCCCAGATTTTCTCCAAGAGCGTTCGCGGACCGGCCTGGGGGAAGGCCTCCTGAGTTTCTGGATCTCCTCTCCTTGCGCTAGCGGCTGGCGACATCGGCGAACTCGGTGCTGCGGGAAGTCTCGATGGTAATGCGGTTGATCACCTTGACGAGGGCGCGCGCGCTGGCTTGGAGGATGTCTTCGCCAGCCGCTCGACCACGATGACGGCGTCCGCGGTGCTCGATCTCGACCGTGACCTCGCCCTGTGCATCCGCTCCCGCTCCAATGCTGCGAATCTCGTACTCCTTGAGTTGCGCCTCGACTCCGGTGAGTCTCGCGATGGCCTTGAAGATCGCATCCATGGGACCCGACCCGCATGCTGCTTCGTGACGCTTGACGCCACTCGAATGCTGCAGGTAGACCGTTGCGGTGGCCACCCCGGCGGTTCCCGTGCTGACGTGGAGATCCAGTACGTCCCAGGTCGCCACGATCTCTTGGATCCGATCCTCGACGAGAGCCTCGAGGTCGGCATCGTGAATCTCTTTCTTCTTGTCGGCCAGGTTCTTGAACGCCTCGAACACCACCTTTAGCTCGGTATCATCCAGGTGATAGCCCATTTCTACGAGGCGCTCTCGCAGCGCGTGGCGACCACTATGCTTTCCCAGCACCAGGTTGCTCTTGCTGAAGCCGACATCCTCCGGCTTCATGATCTCGTAAGTCAGCCGGTTCTGGATGACGCCGTGTTGATGAATTCCCGCTTCATGGGCGAAAGCATTCTGACCCACGATGGCCTTGTTGCGCTGCACTTGGATCCCGGTTACCTGAGAGACCAACCGGCTGGTGGGGTAAAGGCGCTGGGTGACGATGCCGGTCGTCACCGGGAGATAGTCGTGCCGGGTGCGGATGGCCATGACCAATTCTTCGAGCGAGCAGTTGCCGGCCCGTTCGCCGATGCCGTTCACCGTGCATTCGACCTGACGGGCGCCCTCCTTGACCGCGGCGAGACTGTTGGCCACGGCAAGCCCGAGGTCGTTGTGACAATGAACGCTGATTACCGCCTTGTCGATGTTGCTGACATGTTGCTTCAGGTGGCGAATGAGCATCGAGAACTGCTCGGGCATGGCGTAGCCCACCGTGTCGGGAATATTGACCGTCGTCGCCCCGGCGTCGATGACCTTCTCCACCACTTCCGCGAGAAAGTCTTGCTCGGTGCGAGCCGCATCCTCCGGAGAGAACTCGACGTTCTCGCAGCACTCGCGAGCCCGCTTCACACCTTCCACGGCGCGGCGAACGATTTCTTCCTTCGCCATCTGCAGCTTGAACTCGCGGTGGATCGCGCTCGTGGCGAGGAAGACGTGGATTCGGGCGCGTGGCGCGTCCTTCAATGCCTCCCAAGCGCGGTCGATGTCCTTCTCGTTACAACGAGCAAGCCCGGCGATCACCGGGCCCTCTACTTTTCGGGCGATCTCCCGAACCGCTTCGAAGTCTCCGGGAGAGGCAATCGGAAACCCGCCCTCGATGATATCGACGCCCAGGTCTCGAAGCGCACCAGCAACCCGGAGTTTTTCGTCGAGGTTCATGCTGGCGCCGGGAGACTGCTCGCCGTCTCGCAGCGTGGTATCGAAAATCGTGACTCGATCCGAAGCCTTGTCTCCCATGTGACGTCTCCTC
>JBOGJF010000680.1:0-3858 GCA_050747785.1 Vicinamibacteria bacterium | reverse complement strand
GCCCTAACGGGCCGCTATCCCTTGATCTCCGCTCTCTCACGAAGAAGCGACCGGATGCGTTCTTGATGGGCCCGGTAGTTGGTGACCGACTCCGTCAGACTATCCCCGCCGAATTTCTCGAGGGCGGCGTCCGCGAGGATGAGCGCCACCATCGCCTCGGCGACCACGCCCGCCGCCGGCACCGCGCATACATCGGAGCGAACGCGCGCGGCCTCCACCGGCTTCATCGTCCTAATGTCCACCGAGCGGAGCGGCTTCCGGAGAGAGGACAAGGGCTTCATGTACGCCTTAAGACGGAGCTCTTGGCCGTTGGTGACTCCGCCCTCGAGCCCACCCGCGTTGTTGCTCCCGCGGTGGAGCCCCTCGTCGACGGAGTAGAAGATCTCGTCATGGAGCACCGATCCGCGGAGGAAGGCCGACTCCATGCCTCGTCCAATACCCATCGCCTTGATCGCGGGGATGGATAATATCGCCTGCGCGAGTCTTCCATCGAGCTTTCGATCCCACTGTATGTGCGACCCGAGACCGGCCGGAGGCGTGTGCGCCACGATCTCGATGACGCCGCCTACGGAGTCTCTGTCCCGGGTGGCACGATCGATCTCCGCCATCATCCCTTTTTCGAGCTTCGGGTCGGCGCAGTTCAACGGTGCGTCCTCGGGAATGGCGCAGATTTGCTCCCACGTCATCTCGGGAGCTTCGGTCGTCCGATTCACTGCGCCCACGCCGATGACGTGACTGCGGACATCACAATCGAAATGTCTCAGGAATTGCTTCGCCACCGCACCAGCGGCAACCCTCGAGGCGGTCTCTCGGGCGCTCGCGCGTTCGAGGATGTTGCGAAAGTCGTCGATGCCATACTTCAGGGCGCCAGCGAGGTCCGCATGACCGGGTCGGGGATTGACGAGCTCCGCACTCTCGGCATCCTTCGGCTTCCCGTAGGGCGAGATCTTGTCCTTCCAATTCTCCCAGTCCTTGTTGTGAATGATGAAGCTAATCGGGCCTCCGGTCGTCTGGCCGCTTCGCAGCCCTCCCAAGACCTCGACGCGATCTTGTTCTATCTTCATCCGTGCCCCGCGACCGTAGCCGCCTTGACGTCGGCGAAGCTCGAGGTTGATCGCGTCGAAGTCGAGCGTGAGGCCGGCCGGCAGCCCTTCCAGGATGACGTTGAGCGCAGGCCCATGCGATTCGCCCGCGGTGATGAAACGCAACATGCTCTAAAGCTACACTGGATTAGGACTTAGAGTCAATGTGCGGACTCCTTTCAATGCCGCGGGCCCCACCCATCCCTGTCATCAATGCTCCCTCGCTCCTCGCTCGGGAGCCTCCAAGAGCTGAGGGCTCCGGCTCGCCGGACGGCGAATCGTCCGCATTCGGGCTGCTTCGAAGGTATGAGATGTCCCGGAATCACCTCGAAGCTGCCCCCGCCCGGGATACTTTCGCGCCTACGGGCGGGTTGAGGACTCCTGAGTGGCTCTCGCGAACGACACCCGATAGGCTAGGGCCCGACAGGGAGGGACCGTTTCGACGATGCCTTATCTCCGTGCTCTACTCATTTGCGGGGGGGCAGCCGTCTACGCCTCGAGCCGTCTCTTGAGACCCATCTATATCGTAAGGCCGGACCTCCTTATGGATTCGGTCTCGCTCTTGATTCCTCCCGGCCTGTTTGCGGCGGCCCTTGCTGGGCTGTCCTTTTTCTCGCTCGCTTGGCTCGTCGAGGCGATCCTCTACCGCTTGGTGCTTCACCTTTCATGGAGAGTGTCTTTCGCGGAGAGCATGGCTTCTTACTCGTCCCTGATGTTTCTTTGGGTGTTCGGGTTGCTCTTTGTTCCCGGGCTTCCCGGTGTGCCCATGGTGGGTTGGTGGCTCCTTTTGGACGGGAGCCCATGGATCCTTACTTTGATTGCGGCGGCTGCGCTCCACGGCAAGGTGTCGTTCGCGCTGCACCACCGGCCCGCGATGCCGTCGTGGCTGCGAGGGGCTTTGGACGCCTCGGGTGCCACGTTCTTCTTTGGAATCATGCTTCTTTCGATTCTGTTCGTGATAATGCCCAGCCGCCGACTTTCCGAGCCCTACGACGCGCGATGGGGGACCGGGGACGAGCCACGTTACGTACGCCTCGCCGCGAGCCTCCTCTACGATGGGGACGCGGACATTACGAACACCGAGGAACACGTCGGTCGGCGGCCGGAGCCGCTTCGAATCCTCTCCCATGTCGCGAAGTGGCCGGGAGCGGCGTTATCGACGATGGGGGAGGTGGTCTCGAGCTTCTGGTCGGAGTCATCGGAGCTAGCGTACGGCCTGGGTGGACAAGTGATTCGCGGGAAAGAGGGCGGCACGTACTATGTGTATCTTCCTGGATTCCCGCTGCTCTTGACACCCGCGATGACGCTGGATGCGTACTTCTTTCCGGGAAGGCTCCCGTTCGTGATTCTTACTTGTCTCATCGTCGGGGTGTTGGCTGCCGTCGCCACGGCACGCCTCGTCGAGCCCTACCTCGACGGTCGTATGGCGTCGTATCTGATGATCACCGGGCTTAGCCTCACCCTGCCGATGTTCTTCTATAGCTTTCAGATCTATCCCGAGATGGCGGCCGCACTCTGCCTGGCGCTGATGCTGGCGACGTTGCTCGATCCAAAAGTGGATCGTCGTCACGCCCGGTTGTTTGGTATGGCGGGTAGTCTTCTCCCATGGCTTCATACTCGTTACTACTCGGTTCTGGTCGTCTGCATGCTCGCTCTGATGTATCGCGTTCGACGTGACCGCGTGCCGCGGGAGGTCGGCGCGTGGGCTCTCGTCCTGCCTTCGGTGTCGGTGCTGCTACAGTGCCTCTATGTCTTTCACATCACTGGTTCGCTCCTCCCCGACACCCTTTCGGTACTGAACGGCTACCCTCGCGGCGGACATCTCTTGAACCCCCAGGTGCTCTCCGGCCTCTACTATTTGCTTCTCGGTCGCGAAGAGGGTCTGTTGGTCTACGCGCCGCTCTACGTTCTGGCCGTTCCCGGCGTCTTTAGCCTCTGGCGTCAATCCAGGTTCGCCGCGTGTCTGTCGGTAGCCGTCTTCGCTCCTTACCTTTGGATCTCGGCCTCCCACGATCAGGGAGGCGCGGGCGGCTGGTCTCCGGCCACGCGCTATCTGGTACCCGTTACACCGGTCCTCGCCTTGTGGCTTGCGGCTTGGGTGGGACGGAACGAGTTTCGCCGCCTGCGTTGGAGCGCCTTCCTCGTCGCCTTGGCGGCATCTTTTTGGATCGCGCAAGGCATGTTGGTCGAG
This sequence comes from Vicinamibacteria bacterium, assembly GCA_050747785.1. Lineage (GTDB taxonomy): Bacteria > Acidobacteriota > Vicinamibacteria > Marinacidobacterales > DATDRI01 > CBDANW01. The sequence continues at coordinate 585 of JBOGJF010000680.1, read as the reverse complement.
CGTCATTTTCCTTACGATCGAAATGCGTACTTGTCCTCGGGCGTGCTGAACGTGTCCGCGGGTTTGGGCTCGGCTCTGGGAGCGGACGCGTGGTCGACGCGGATTGTTTATCCGGCACTCTTGGTGCTCTTGCTCGGTCTGGTCTGGGTGGGGGATCGTCGGCGAAGAAGGGTCTCTCTGGGCGGCGTGGCGGTGGCGGTGGTAGGCCTCGTGCTCGTCTCGGGCGCGATCGCGCAGACCTGGATCGGTCGCGAGCAATGGCTCGGTGTGCGCCCGGCCGCGGGCGAGGTCAGGTTGCGGCCCGAGCGGGCGACGCTCTTGGAGCTCCCGGCTTGTAGCAACGGTACCGCCGGCCTACGTCTTGTTGGAGAGGAAGCGCCCCACGAGCTGACCGTGAGTGGCGAAGCCTTCCAAAGGCATCTTGTGGTGCCGCCGAATAGCGAAACGGAGCTGGACGTGGCGGTGGCTCCAGTTCGACGGGTCCGAAGGGGAGGCTCGGAAGAGATCGTGGTCGTTCGGTTGGAGCTCGAAGCGGGGCAGATGCCACTGAACGTCGGGTCCCGCTGTCGGTAGGGAGTCCCAGCC
>JBOGJF010000679.1:0-9680 GCA_050747785.1 Vicinamibacteria bacterium | reverse complement strand
GGTTGTGGGAGTTGCCGGGGGGGGAGTGCGGTGAGAATGAAGAGCCGCGAGCGGCCTTGGTTCGGGAGGCAAGGGAAAGATATGGGTTGCGTCTCGAGGCGGGGGACCAGGTCGCGCGTGTCCGACACACCATCATGAACCGGAGGATTACGCTTCACGCTTTCGAGGCGCGCCTTCGCGGGAAACTCACTCGAGACGACAAGACCCGCGTCTGGCTCGAGCCTGAGAATTTGACGGAGCTACCGGTCTCTTCGATGACGCTCAAGGTTCTGCGGGCTGCACGCCACGACGACCGTTGAGGAACGATCTGGCGAAGGAGCGGGTGGAAAGTTGGCTCGGCAGGCCCCCGCGGAGTTGACCCTGCCCGTTGAAGGAGCCTGCCTCGCCGACGCGGCACCTTACGCAAGGCCGATGCCAGCCGTCGCGAGGGATTCAACAAACACGAAGGAAAGCACTTCGACGCCGATGTGTCTCCGCTTGAGTGTCACCATCATGAGACGCCTGACCGCTTTTCCGGTCAACGCCGATACCGATGGGCTCGGGTCGCCCTGTCGAAACCTGCGCTTGTGCTACTATTCAGTTGTTTTGGAAAAATTAGCGGGGTCGATCCCTTGAGCCGAGCCTACGATTTTCAGGCGATCGAATCGAAGTGGCAGAAGCGGTGGGCGGAGAGCCGCGCCTTCGAGGTAGCGGAGGATTCCTCCCGGACGAAGTTCTATTGCCTGGAGATGCTGCCCTATCCATCCGGGAAGATCCACATGGGCCACGTGCGCAACTACGCGCTCGGCGACGTCGTGGCTCGGTTCAAGCGGATGCGTGGGTTCAATGTCCTGCACCCGATTGGCTGGGACGCCCTCGGTCTGCCCGCCGAGAATGCCGCTCTGAAGCACGGGGCGCATCCCGAAGACTGGACGCTTTCGAACATCGCCCACATGAAGCGGCAACTCCAGCGGATGGGCTTCTCCTATGCCTGGGATCGAGAGATCGCCACCTGCGACCCTACCTACTACCGCTGGAACCAGTGGTTCTTCATTCAGATGTTCAAGCGAGGCATTGCCTACCGCAAGAAGGCGGCGGTCAACTGGTGTCCCGGATGCCAGACCGTCCTGGCCAACGAGCAGGTCGAAGGTGGCCGGTGCTGGAGGTGCGGCTCGGAGGTCACCGCGCGAGATCTCGAGCAGTGGTTCCTCGCGATCACCAAGTACGCCGACGAGCTGCTCTCGGATATGGCGCTCCTCGGCCAGTGGCCCGAACGGGTTCTCACGATGCAGCGCAACTGGATCGGAAGATCGGAGGGGGCCGAGATCGATTTTGCCGTGGAGGGCGAGGAGCCCATCCGTGTGTTCACCACGCGGATCGACACGATTTTCGGGGCAACCTTCTTGCTGCTCGCTCCCGGGCACCCGCGGGCGCGGGCGTACGCAGAAAAATCGCCCGAAATCGCTCGTTTCATCGAAGAGGCCAACGCGCGGGCAAAGGAAGCCAAGGATCCATCGGAGCTGGCCGTCGACAAGAATGGCATCGCCACCGGCCGATTCGCCGTGAACCCATTCACCCAACAACCTGTCCCGATATGGATCGCGGATTACATTCTCATGGGGTATGGCACGGGCGCAGCCATGGCAGTCCCCGCGCACGACGAGCGCGACTTCGACTTTGCGCGCAAGTATGGCTTGCCGATCAAGGTCGTCATCCAATCGTCCGATGCCTTGCTGAGCTCCGAGTCTTTGGAAGTAGCCCACGTGGACTACGGCACACTCATCGAATCGGGTCGCTTCAGCGGGCTGCCTTCCCAGGAAGCGATGGCCGTCATGGCTGCTCACGCAGAAGAAAAAGGCTTCGGTAGGCCGGCCGTCACGTTTCGTCTGAGGGACTGGGGGGTCTCCCGGCAGAGGTACTGGGGGACTCCGATTCCGATGATTCACTGCGGATCGTGCGGTATCGTCCCGGTTCCGGAAGAGGAACTACCCGTCGTTTTGCCCCGGGCGATCCAGATCACCGGTCTGGGGAAGTCGCCGCTCGAGGCCATCCCGGAGTTCGTCAACGTGCGTTGCCCGAAGTGTGGAGGAGAGGCGCGTCGGGAAACGGACACCATGGACACGTTCGTCGACTCGTCATGGTATTTCTACCGCTACACGGATCCGAAGAACGAGCAGGTTGCGGTGAGCGCAGGGACCGCCGCCTACTGGTTTCCGATTGATCTGTACATCGGTGGGATCGAGCATGCCATCCTGCATCTCATCTACTCGCGGTTCTGGACCAAGGTGATGCGGGATCTGGGGCTGGTTTCGGTCACCGAACCGGTCAGCCAGTTGTTGTCGCAAGGCATGGTGCTCAAAGACGGGTCGGTGATGTCGAAATCGAAGGGCAATGTCGTGGAGCCCGATGACGAGGTGGATCGTCAGGGCGCCGACACCCTGCGGCTCTACGTCCTCTTCGAGGCGCCGCCGGAGAAGGAGATCGATTGGACCGACGAACGGCTGGAGGGCCCGGCGCGGTTTCTGCAGCGGGTGTGGCGCCTGGTGGACGCCGAGGCGGAGCAACTGAAGGCGGCGGGCGACATCGATGGCGAGGAGAACTGGAACGAAAAGGAGACGTCTCTCCGGAGAAAGACGCATCAAACCATCCTTCGGGTGACTCGCGACCTCGAGGCGCGATTTCACATGAATACGGCGATCGCCGCCATCATGGAGCTCACGAACGACGTGTACCGCAGCCTCGAGCCTCGTAGTGCTCAAGCCCCCCAAGCTCCCCAGGCCCCCCAAGAAAGACCGGAGACCTGGCGAGCCCTGCGCGAGGCGGTGGAGGCCATCGTTCTGCTCATTAGCCCCTTCACGCCCCATGCAGCCGAGGAGATGTGGGAGATGCTGGGTCACCGTGGCGGCCTGGGCCGCGTGGAGTGGCCGTCCTATGATCCCGCCATCGCGGTTCAGGAGACGATTACGCTGGTTCTGCAAGTGAACGGCAAGGTCCGGAGCCGGATCGCGATTCCCGCCGATCTTGAAGAGGAGGAACTGAGGCAGCTGGCTCTCGACGACGAAAAGGTTCGATCGTTGACCACGGGAAGAACGGTGGAACGGGTGGTTGTCGTGCCGAAGCGACTCGTCAACGTGGTGGTCGCGGAATGACCGAATGATAAGGCGCAGCCGGTGGGGATGGGGCTTACTGTGCGCGGCGGTGTGCTTCGCTCCTCCGGGGTGCGGCTACAGCCTGGCCGGTCGTGGGTCGTTCCTTCCCGAGCACATACAAACCATCGGGATTCCGATCTTCGTCAACACGTCCACGCAGCCAGGAGTCGCAGAGGTATTCACCGAAAAGGTTGTGGAGGAGTTCGCCTCGCGCGGGCAGTACGTCATCAGGCCGGATACCGAGGGCGTCGACGCGGTTCTCTCCGGCACGGTGACGGCCTTCACGGTCGCTCCCGAGACCCTGCGAGGCGGTGAAGAGGAGTCCGCTTCGAATCAGGCGGCGCGATACTCGATGGTGGTCCGGGCGCGGATCGAGTTCCGGGACGCGATCGAGGACAAGATGATTTGGGAGGATGCGAATTTCGCATTTCGGGAATCCTGGGACGTGGGAGAGGAATCCGACCAGTTCTTCGACCAGCAGAACTTGGCTATCGAGCGAGCCGCCGAGGAATTCGCGAAGACTCTAGTGTCCCGTATTCTTGAGGCGTTCTAATGCCCAAGCTAACCTACTCCCAGCTCGACAAACATCTCGCGACCGGAAATCTCGCCGCCGCCTACATCCTCAACGGTGATCAAGACCTCCTGCGTGAGCTCGCCCTGAAAAAAATCCGTCAGGTGGCTCTCGGTGACTCGGCCAATGACTTCAACCTGGAGCGCTTCGACGGCGAGAAGTCGACCCCCGACTCTTTGGTCATGGCGGCCAACACGCTGCCGTTGTGGGGACTCACCGGAGGTCGGCGTGTCTTGATCGTCAAGAGAGCCAAGCGACTGGTCGAAGGCGAGGAGGCGGAGCCGCTCATCGGTTATCTAAAGAACCCATCGCCGCACACGGTCCTCGTCATGGAGCTCGAAGCCCCGCCGGATGGTCGACGCAAGGCATGGAAGGAGATTGCCAACCACGCGACCACCGTGCAGTGTGACCCGCTGAAGGACTGGCAGATGGGGGAGTGGATTGCCGAGCAGGCGAGTAACCTGGGGGTTACCCTGGGTGGGGAAGAGGTTCGATACTTGGCTGGTGAGTACGGTTCGGACTTGAGGCGACAGCTCGGCGAGTTGGAGAAAATCTCTCTCTACGCGGGCCGGGAGAAACTGGGCGTCGAAGAGCTCGGCGCTCTCCTAGGAAGGGGAAAGGCACAGAGCATTTTCAGGTTCACCGACGCGTTCGCATCCCGTCAAACCTCGGTGGCCCTGAAGCAGCTCGGACGTTTGCTGGAGGAAGGCGAGCCTGCGCTGCGCGTTCTGGCGCTATTGGATCGTGTGCTCGGTCAGCTACTTGTGGCGAAGGAGCTTCTAAGTCGCGGTGGACAAGCGCGGGAGCTCAGCCAACTCTTGGGGATTCCCCCCCCAGCGGCCGAGAACATCGCGCGTTGGTCGGACGCGTTCGACGAAGAACATTTGCTCGAAGCCGTCCGCGGCTTGGCCCGTTGCGATCGGCAGCTCAAGACGAGCGGAATGCCCGCTTCCTTGATACTCGAAGGCTTCGTGCTTTCGGTATGCGGCATTGGGGAGCCGGAGCCGGCTGGTAGATTCAGCTCGCGGCGTTGATCAGTTTCGCGAGTCGCGACTTGTAACGGGAGCCCGTGTTCCCGTGAATGACGCCTTTCTTGACCATTCGATCGATGAGCGCGGCCGTTCTGGGGAGAAGCTCGCGGGCCTTCTGAGCATCCTTATCCTCGACGGTCTTGCGGAGCTTCTTGATGTTCGTGCGCAACCGGGAGAGGTCACTACGATTGCGCAGCCGATGCTTCTCGTTTTGGCGGATGCGTTTCTCCGCGGAACTGGTGTGAGCCAATGACTACCTCCTCGAGGGACGAGCCCCGTCGAAACGTGCCAGAATTCCACCTGGCACAAACGCTGTATGTTAGCACAGCACAGGCTCGTTTCCGAAATCGACCGACGGGGCTAGGGGTCTGGTTGCGGTAGGCGCAGCGGCGGTCCCGGTAGGCCGTCAAGTTAGTTTGGTTGCTTTGAGGGGAGGTCGCCAGACGGCGGCAAGCAGGCTGAACGGAACGGCCTCGATGACGGCAGTCTGGCCGACGCCAGGCGGCTCGAACGGGACATACTTTCCATCCTCGTAGCGCACCCATCGCAAGGAGTCATCCTCCAGCTGGCGCTCGAATGTGAAGAGCACTCGCTTGGGTCGGCCGTCCTCGGTCGAGGCCACCACCCGGATTTCGACGTCCGATAGCCGGACCCGGTAGTTATTCGGAAAGCGCTCGGTGCTGTCGCGATAGACGTTGTCGAAGGGTGAGCCGAGCCAACCATCCTTTGCCTCGATCGAAAGCGCGTGCTCGGAAGAACGTTCTAGCGTAAGCGACGTTGTTCCCGGCGCGAGCATGAGGATACTCCGGGGTGCGGGCTTCGAGTCCAACCGCCGTCGGTCGAAGAGTCGGACCAACAACATGGCCAGTAGCGCCATCCCTCCGATGCCGACGAAGAAGAGAAGCCGGTCATGGGGAAATCCTGCCGTGATCGGCACGACCGCGAGCAGCATTCCAACTGCAAAAAACCGCGCGGTGGGGTCGTCTCTCAGTATGGGCCACAGGAGTAATGAGAAAAGAGCACCAGGAACACCCCGAACGCGGCGACGCCGAGCGTCTGTGCCGGCGTCCAGGCGAACGCAAAGCTCGATGGAGGTAAGAACCACTGGCCGAGCAGCAGAAGGGGGGCCCGGATCAGGAACTGCGGAAACCATGCCGCCGGCTGGCCGATTGGATCCAAATAGAACCCGCTCCCGGAGGTGCCGTAGCCACCGGCCTGGTAGGCGGCAAGCCAGACGATACCGATGACCGCGTGGAGCAGGATCGAGACGATGCGAGCGACGCCGGACTTTGGCTCCATGAAAAGCGCGTAGCCGAGCAGATAGGGCGCGATCCCGATTCCGCTCTCGCCAGCCAGCAGTGCCGCCGAGAAGGCCAATGGGCTCAGAACGGCTCCGGGTTTCCATCCGTCCCGCCGAAAACGATCGTGCGACCACAGACTGAGCACGCCGAAGCTCGCCGCCACCAGCGCGTTTCGGTTGGCAAGGAAGGCAACCGGCATGCCGTGGGCGTCGTCGAGGGCGTAAAGGAGAGCGGCGAGACCGGCGACGAGGGGCACCGCAATCAGGCGGCGATAGAGGATAGCGGTGCACGCGAGGAGACACGCCAGCCACGCCACGTTGTGTGCGTGCATCAGAAGGCCGCTATCGGGCCATAGGGTGTAGTCGATCACGTGAGTGAAGGATGAGATGGGGCGCCAGAACCGTATCCGCAAATGCTCGGAGGCCCACCAGGGAAGAACGCCGAGGTCCTTGAACGTGAGGACTTCTTTGGGATCTCCGGAGAGAAAGTCGTACATGCGGTGGGTCATATCGGAAGAGTCGGCTGTCGGACCCACTTCGAGAAACTGCGCTCGGTGAAGGAGGTCGTCCAGATACCAGCCGGTCGGTACCGAAGGGAGATTGAGAACGACGCCTATGCCGACGGCGATCATCGCGACGCGGGGTGATGCCACGAGTGCTGCGAGCTTCTGACGCATCTCCTCGCCCATCGAGGTCATCTTGGCCAACCGACCGTTCTTCCGCAAGAGAAAATCCTTTGCGGAGCGAGTCACGTGGATCTGGCGGCCGCGCGTCTTTTTGTTCAAAATGGCCCGCGATCTGGAGGTCGTCCCGAGGAGCCGGCTGGCGGTCCCGTCCGCCACCGTCCCTAGAGTGCCGCGGGGCCCCACCCCCACGGCTCGCGCTTTCGTCGGCGCATTCGCGCCGGGCTCGCTGCGCTCGCGCAGGCTGACTCGTTTTTCATCAGCCTGCTAGTTCGCAGGCAAGATCGGAGGGAGGCGGGATGCTCGAGCGGCTGGAACGCTTTTTCGGAGTCAGAGAGTGCGGCAGCTCGCTCCGAACCGAAGCGGTAGCAGGGATTACGACCTACATGGCGCTCGCCTACATCGTGCTGGTCAACCCCGCCGTTCTGGCGGGAGCGGGGATGGAAACGGGAGCGGTGATGATGGCGACCTGTCTCTCCGCCGCGCTCGCCTCCGCCTGGATGGCGATCCACGCCAACTACCCAATCGCCTTGGCCCCGGGTATGGGACATAACTTCTTCTTCGCGATCACGATCTGTGGGCCGGTAGCCGCCGGCGGTCTCGGCTACACCTGGCAGGCGGCATTGGCCGCGGTCTTCGTTTCGGGCTGCGTCTTTTTCGTGGCCTCGCTTTGGGGAATGCGGGCGCACATCATCACCGTGGTTCCCGGCCACCTGAAGACCAGCATCGCGGTGGGAATAGGTCTTCTCATCGCGGTCGTGGGGCTGCGGTGGGGTGGTGTCTTGGTGTCTCGTCCAGGCATCTACATCGGGCTCGGTGATCTCGGTTCGCCGCCGGTGCTCTTGTCCTTGGTAGGACTGTTCATCATGGCGGCCCTCTGGGTCGCGGGTGTTTCGGCTGCCATCGTCCTGGGGATATTGGCGACGACGGTGCTCGGCCTGCTCATCGGCGTCGTCCACTTCCAAGGACTCGTCGCGTGGCCTCCCTCCCTGGCTCCCACGTTCCTGGCGATGGATTTCCGGGGCCTCCTGCAGCATGCTGATGTCGTGACCGTCGTCTTCGTGCTGTTCTTCGTAGATCTCTTCGACACCGTGGGTACCCTCATCGGGGTCGGCCAGCGAGGTGGATTCATGGTGAACGGGAATCTCCCCCGCGCGCGCCAAGCGTTGATGGCCGACGCCGCCGGTACCGTTGCCGGGTCCTTGTTGGGGACTTCGACCGTAACCAGCTACGTGGAGAGCGCCGCCGGCGTGGCGGCGGGTGGCAAGACGGGGCTCACCGCTATCGTCACCGCGCTCCTGCTCCTGGGCTCGGTCTTCTTCTATCCATTGGTCCAAACGGTGGGCGTGTCCTTCGACCTCGGTGGGGGTGTCGTCCTCTATCCGATCCTGGCCCCGACCCTCGTCCTGGTTGGTGCCTTCATGCTCCAGGGAATCGGGGAGATCGACTGGCACGACCGGCTTCAGGCCGTCCCCGCGTTTCTGACCATTGTCATGATGCCCTTGACGACCAGCATCACCGAGGGCATCGCCTTCGGCTTCATCGCGACATCGCTTCTTTATCTGGCGGCAGGCAGAGGACGAGCGATACACTGGGGAGTGCATGCCGTTGCGGCCTGCTTCCTGCTGAGGTACCTGCTGACATGAAGGCGAAGAAGACTGCCAGAAACAAGAAAAACACGCGGGCGCCTCATTATTCGACTGGGCGAACCGAGCTCGATTCAAAGCTCGAGGCGATCGTGGACTCGGTCTGCACGGGCGCGGAAAGAGACTACGTTCTCCAACTAGCGACTACTGCTCTGAAACTGGGTCTGCAGAAGGCCAAGCGGGGCGATCTGAAGATAGCCAACACCGCGCTCAAGGAGATGCGGATCGCCTTCCGTATGTTCACCCCGTATCGGCGGTCGCCAAAGGTCACGGTATTCGGCTCGGCCCGCACCGAGCCCGGCCACGCGGACTACGAGCGTGCCGAAGAGCTGGGTCGGCGCATGGCGGAAGCGGGGTGGATGGTGGTGACTGGAGCGGGGAGCGGCATTATGGGCGCCGCGCATCGCGGGGCGGGTCGTGACAAGAGCTTCGGTGTGAACATACGCCTGCCTTTCGAGCAGCATGCGAACCGAACCATCCGGGGCGATCGAAAGTTGGTGACTTTCCGGTACTTCTTCACTCGAAAGCTCTTCTTACTCAAGGAGTCGTCTGGCGTCGTCTTGTTCCCGGGTGGCTTCGGAACGTTGGACGAGCTCTTCGAGGCTCTGACGCTATTGCAGACCGGCAAGCAGACCCCCATACCGGTGGTCATGGTGGAGAACCCGGAATCGACCTACTTCCGAGACCTGGTCGCGTTCATGGAGAAGAGGATGGTCGACGAGAGGCTCTTGTCACCGGAGGATCTGTCTCTATTCCGGGTCGTCGACAGCCCGAAGGCGGCTTGCGAGGAAACCCTGCAGTTCTACCGCATCTACCATTCATCGCGCTATGTCGGACAAAAGCTCATCCTCCGTCTCCGCCGCGCTCTGAATCGCCAGGAGATCGAGCACCTGACCTATTCCTTCGCCGACATTCTGGGCACGGGTGGCATCGAAGAGGGGCCGGCTCCGCCGGAGGACGAAGAGGATGCCGAGCTGCAATCGCTCTTCCGCATTCAGCTCGGTTTCAACCGCAGAAGCTTCGGAAGGCTTCGCCAGCTCATCGACGCCATCAACGAGTTCGATTGAGGGTTAGTCAGCGAGTGTAACGCTGAAGTCCGCGTTTCTTTCTACGAGCTCGTTGGAGATCTCGTCGGTGACACGTGCGCGCAGGGTGTAGTCACCCGGGGGGAGCTCTTTCAGCGAGACGTCACTCTTGATGGCGACGCTCGACCGATTCGTGGGTCGGTGGTAGGAAGGGGCTACCTTGGAGAAGAGTCGCCCGTCCTTGATCACGTAGAAGTCGACGCGCAGCCGCGCTCGCGCATCCTGCGGGTCCAATT
>JBOGJF010000678.1:0-4199 GCA_050747785.1 Vicinamibacteria bacterium | reverse complement strand
GCGGTCGTCGGGCAGGGCTTCGGTTCCAGGAACGATCGGCACTCCGGCTTCACGAGCCACGCGCCGCGCGGCGGTCTTGTCACCCATGAGAGCGACGGCGTCCGGCGGCGGCCCGACGAAGACCAGCCCTGCCTCCCGGCAACGCTTCGCGAACCGGGCGTTCTCCGCCAGGAATCCGTAGCCCGGGTGGACCGAGTCCGCACCCGTGTCGCGCGCCGCCTCCAGAAGCGCGTCCATGTTGAGATAGCTTTCGCTAGAGGGAGCGGGCCCCAGCCGGCGGGCCTCTTCGGCGTAGCGCACATGGAGGCTCTCTCGGTCGGCGTCGGAATAGACGGCCACCGTGGGGATGCCGAGATCACGACAGGTGCGCGCGATGCGCACCGCGATCTCGCCTCGATTGGCGACAAGGAGCTTGCGAAACATCTGCCCCCTCTGCTTCCGGGAAAAGGCTCGGGAGACTAAAGCGGAATATTACCGTGTTTCTTGGGTGGGTTTCGGTCCCGCTTGTTGGCAAGTGCCCGAAGAGCCGTGACGAGCTTTCTGCGAGTCTTGCGCGGCTCGATCACCTCGTCGACATAGCCCCTCTCGGCCGCCACATAGGGATTGGCCAACTTGGCCCTGAACTCGGCGATCTTCTCCAGGCGGAGAGCGTCGGGATCAGCCGACCGAGCCAGCTCCTTTCGATAAAGGATGTTTACCGCACCCTCCGGTCCCATCACCGCAATCTCGGCGGTGGGGAACGCGTAGTTGATATCGGTCCGAATCTGTTTGCTGGCCATGACGCAGTAGGCACCGCCGTACGCCTTGCGCGTGACGACCGTCAGCTTGGGCACGGTCGCCTCCGCAAAGGCGAACAATAGCTTGGCGCCGTGGCGGATAATACCGCCCCATTCCTGGTCCGTGCCGGGCAGGAAACCCGGAACGTCTTCGAACGTGACCAGCGGCAGGTTGAAGGCATCACAGAACCGGACGAATCGTGCGCCCTTGACCGACGCATTGATGTCCAACACGCCCGCCAGCACCGAGGGTTGGTTAGCCACCACGCCTACCGGGCGTCCCCCCAAACGTGCAAACCCGACGACGAGGTTCTGCGCGAAGTGCTCATGAATCTCGAACAGCTCACCGTCGTCGACGACCGAACGGATGAGCTCCTTCATGTCGTAGGGACGATCCGGCTCCTCCGGAATCAGACGATCGAGTGCGTCGTCCTCGCGATCCACCGGGTCGGTGCTTTCCGTGAGCAGCGCCTCGTCCACGTTGTTGCTCGGAAGAAAGGAGAGGAGCCGTCTCATGAGCTGTAGACAGTGCCGGTCGTCTTCGGCCATGACGTGGGCCACGCCGGAAACCTCGTTGTGGGTCACCGCCCCTCCCAGCTTTTCCATGCTGACCTGTTCGTGCGTCACGGTCTTGATGACGTCCGGTCCGGTGACGAACATATAGCTCGTGTCGCGCACCATGAAGGTGAAATCCGTAATGGCCGGCGAGTAGACCGCGCCCCCGGCGCAGGGGCCCATGATGGCCGAAATCTGCGGGACGACTCCTGAGGCGAGCGTATTCCTGAGAAAGATCTCCGCGTAGCCGGCGAGGGACACGACGCCTTCCTGGATTCGGGCCCCGCCGGAATCGTTCAGTCCCAAGATCGGCGCCCCGGTCTTGACGGCGAGATCCATGACCTTGCAAATCTTCTCCGCGTAGGCTTCCGACAACGAGCCCCCAAACACCGTGAAGTCCTGGGCGAAGAGATAGACCGTGCGACCTTCGATACGTCCGTAACCCGTGATCACGCCGTCACCCGGGATCCGGTTTCCGTCCATACCGAAGTCGCGCGCCCGGTGGGTCACCAGTCGATCGAGCTCCTCGAAGCTTCCCGCATCGACCAGGGCCTCGACGCGCTCCCGAGCGGTCAGCTTGCCGGCGGCGTGCTGTCGCTCGATGCGTTCCTCACCCCCGGCTTCGATCGCCCGACGATTTCTTTCCTTGAGCTCGTCCAGCCGATTGCCGGAAGGCATGACTTATTTCTGGGCCTTTTCCCAGTCTTTTAGGAAACGCTCGATACCGATATCGGTGAGAGGGTGTTTGAAGAGGGATTGAAAGACGCTCGCGGGCATAGTGGCAATGTGCGCGGCCACGCGAGCGGCCTCGATCACATGAAGCGGATTACGGATGCTGGCGACGAGAACCTGGGTGTCGAACGCGTAGTTGCGGAATACCTGGACGATGTCGCGAACGAGGGACATTCCTTCGGTCCCAATGTCGTCGAGACGCCCCACGAACGGGCTCACGATGTAGGCGCCCGCCTTGGCTGCAAAAATAGCCTGCGGCACCGAGAAGCACAGCGTGACGTTCGTGCGGATGCTCTCATCTTTGAGTCGCCGAACCGCCTTCAACCCTTCGGGGGTCAAGGGGCACTTGACCACGATATTGCTCGCAATCGCGGCGAGCTCCTTCCCTTCCCGCACCATCCCCTGGTGTTCGTTGGAGACGACCTCCGCCGAGACCGGGCCCGGAACGATCGCGGAGATTTGCTCGAGCACTTTCCGGTAGGGCCCGGACTCCTTGGACAGGAGCGTCGGGTTCGTGGTGACGCCGTCGAGGAGACCCAGATCGGCGGCGGCACGAATCTCCTCTACGTTCGCCGTGTCTAAGAAGATCTTCATCGCGCCTCCTCTCTTGTCGGGACATGTCGGCCATGTCGGCCATGTCGGCCATGTCGGAACGTCGTGTGCCTCATTATACCCGCTAAGAACCCGAACCCTTCATCATTCGGGCACCTCGGCGGAGACCACCACGCTTCGAGCGCTCTCGTTCGCAGGCTCCGCTCCATCCACCGCGCTCACCGCGTAGAAGTAGGTCTTACCCGGCGCGAGCCCCTGGTCGCTGTGACTTGGTACAGCGACGAGCTCGTTGGTAAGCGGCTCGAAGGGGCCTCCCTCCCGCTCCGCGCGATAGACACGGTAGCCGGTCAGGTCACCTGCGTCCGAGGGGCTCCACGAAAGCAAGATGCCTCCGGTGACGCCGAGCGCCACCACGCCCTCCGGAGCCGCGGGTGCAAACGTGTCGATGGGGGTCAGGCAGGCCTCCGGCGAGCCCGCGCTCTCGATGACCGCCGGTCGTTCCGGAACCTGCGGCAGCCGCTCCCCCCCTTGACGGCTGGTCGCGGCGGAGGCCCCGTCGGTCTCGGGTGATGGAACCGCACTCGAATCGGCGGCTTCGGGCGCCGGTACAACTTGCGATGGAGCGACTGCCCCCGCGTCAGGCTGCGCGGCGAGCTCACCGGGTGCCGGCTCCCGACGCACGGCGACGCGGCGAACCGTGTAGCACCACTCCCGCCGGAACTCGACGTCTCGATCCTCGAAGCGCGCCGTTTCGAGGAGGCGATGGTTCAGCGCCGCTTCCGGGTAGGAGGCCGCACCCTTTCGTCTTCGATACACGTTGAATCCGAAGTCGAGCGTATCACTACTCTGAAACCCGGGCTCGCCGCCCGGCTCGGGGCCGCCATCGGGCTCGCCACTCCAGGCAAGCCGGACGAAACCGTTGTCGGCGACCGCTTCCAATCCCGAAGGCGCCGGGATCGGAGGGAGCGGCTCGAGCGAGCTTCGCTCGGAGTTCTCGCTCACCCTGCCTCGGCTATTGACGTGTCGCACCGCATATTCGAGACGCATTCCCTGCCACTCCGCACTCCAGGCGTCCCGGTACTCCAAGCGCTCTCCCGGCTCGATGGTTTCGATGCGGGCAATGACGGTCGCCTCACTCGCGAAGCCCGCTTGTCTGGAAGCGGCGCCGGCAGCGGACGCCAGGATCGCGACCGCGGCGCCGGCCTGCGTTTGCTCTTCTTTTTCAGCGGGCACATCAGGAGGCACGGAAACATCCGAAGGGACCTCTTCCGGCACAACCGTCTTCGGGGGTGGCTCCCCTTCGGCCGGGGGAGGGCTCGGGGCCTCACTCGATGCCTCTGCGTCGCTAGGCTGGGAGGGTGGCGTTGGCGCGGGCGGCGGAGTCGGGTCGACGACCCGCCGTAGGACTTCCGCCTCTCGGAGCTCGAGCGCACCGCCATCCACGGTTCCAGTCGGCGTCTCCCATGCGATCACGATCTCTTGCCCTTGCTGAGAGACGCGAGGTCTATTGACCGGGGTTGGGATCCGCTGAAGGGGTGGCAGTGGGTCGCCACGCTTACCGCAACCGGCGGCCCCCATCGCCAG
>JBOGJF010000677.1:0-2342 GCA_050747785.1 Vicinamibacteria bacterium | reverse complement strand
TGCAGTCCCTTTTCGACATCCAGTTCGCGACCAGCAAGGGTCGAGTGGCCATGGGGCTCGGTCTACCGACCGCGAAGAGTGTCGTCGATCGACACGGCGGTACCATCTCCGTCGAAAGCCAAGTGGGTTGAGGAACGACGTTCCTCATATCGCTCCCGGTGCATGGGTCGTCTCGTTGACGTGATGCAGAGCCGCACCGGCCGCGCAGGGCCCTTCGCCAGGATGCTAGCGGGATCCACTGGGGGTGGACCCGGAGCCCATGAATTGCTCGACCTCCTCGATGGTTCGCGGAACCTTGCTGGAGAGACGTTCCAGTCCCGACTCGGTTAGGAGAAACGAATCTTCGATGCGAACGCCGATGCCTTTGTACTTCTCGTAGGCGGGACGGATTTTCCGAATAAGCTCCGCGTTCTCCGGCCCCGGTGGAAGATGTTCGAGAGCTCCTTCCCGAACGTAGATCCCCGGCTCGATCACGAAGGCCATGCCGGGCTCCAGGGGTCGCTCCCGTTTACCAACGTCGTGCACATCCATCCCGATCCAATGGCAGGCACCATGGGTGTACCACATTCGATATTGTTCCCCGGAGGTATCGGTGATGAGACCCAGATCGAGCAGGCCTTGTTTGACCACCTCTACCGTCTCGAGGTGTATGGCGGTGAGATTGCTCCCCGCCACCGCGGCCTTCATACCTGCCTCCTGAGCGGCGAGCACGATGCGGTAGATGTCTTCTTGGAGCGGGTCGAAGGTGCCGTCGATGGGATAAGTCCGCGTGATGTCGACGGTCTGGTACTGGTAGTTCGCGGCCGAGTCCACCAGTAGGAGCTCGCCCGGCGACATCTTCCGCCGCGAGGCGTTGTAATGAAGGATGGTCGCGTTCGGGCCGCTTCCCACGATGGCGGGATAGCTCGAGCCGTAGGCGCCAAGGCGCAGATAGGTTGCCTCGATGGCGGCTTCGACCTCGTACTCGTACTGTGCCGAAAGGGCAGCGCGCATGCCTGCCAGGTGACCCTGGCTGGCGATCTCACCACTCTGTCGCAGGATCGTCTGCTCGTAAGGAGTCTTGATCTGTCGGAGCGCGTGGAGCATTTCCGTCGCGTTCTGAACCGAGAAGCCCAAGTAACGCTCCCTGATCTGCTGAGCGAACCGCAGCGGCTGGGTGAGCTCTCCGGCGATGGGCGTCTGCTCGTTCAGAACCAGTGCCACCCGGGCCCGATCGTTCTTCAGCGCGTCGAAGAATCTGTCGTACTCGGTCGAAGCGCGGTACCGGTCTACGCCGAAGGGTCGCCCCGATAAAACAGTACTCACGAATTCGTCGAACTGATGGCTAATGTAGATGGTGCCGATGCCGGTGTGCTCGCTCGCGGCTTCCCGGCTGAGAATGTGGCCTTCCCAATGCTCTCGAACGGGATCCTTTTCCTTGACGAAAAGAATCTCGTTGCGCGTCTCGTTGCCCGGCATCAGGACCAGAATGGTTTGGTCCTGCTCCATGCCGGTGAGGTAGTAGAGATTGCTGTCCTGCCGAAACTCATAGCGGGTGTCGAGCGAATAGGTGGAGACCGGGGCGCTCCAGAGCACGAGCATCGCATCCGGTCCGAGCTGCTCCATGACGCGGCCGCGTCGAGCGCGAAGGTCGTCCTGTGGCTCACCGGCAAACGCGGTCGGGGAGACGAAGACCAGCGCCAACAAGGTCGAAGCTAATAGACGCGACATGGGATTGTCCTCCTCATGAATCTCCCTTTGATGCTAGCATAATCCGCCATGACGGGGGTGAGCCGGCTTCAGCTTTCGACCCCGTCTAGCTTTCACTTCTGGAACACCGTGTGCAGCCACGGTTGGTCCATCCTTGCGCCTTTCGCGATCGATGAGGATGAGGGCACGCTCACACGGGTGCTCGAGCTTCCCGACCGTCGGCTGGTCAAAGTTTTCATCTCTCAGGGGAAACGTCCACGAAAGCTCGAAGCCCGTTTGTCGTCCAGCGCCAGGTTGGACTCCCGACAGCGGGCGGAGATCAAGACGCAGCTAGCGAGCTGCCTTCGACTCGATGAGGATCTCTCCCCGTTTTACCGCGCCTTGTCCTCGGAACCCTCCTTGCGCTCCGCGCGACGGCGCGGAGACGGTCGTCTCTTGCGAGCACCGACGGTCTTCGAAGACGTCGTGAAGATGATCTGCACGACCAACTGCACGTGGGGACAGACCAGGGCGATGGTCCAGCGACTGGTGGACGCGTATGGCACGTCCGATCCGGTCGCCGGGTGCAGCTTCCCACGCCCGGAGCGGATGGCGTCAGGCAGTGAGAGCTCTTTCGATCGTCAGGTGAGAGCGGGCTATCGTTCGCGGTACCT
>JBOGJF010000676.1:0-3938 GCA_050747785.1 Vicinamibacteria bacterium | reverse complement strand
CCGTCGCAATCAAGAAAGATGACAAGAGACCAAGACATGTCATTAAGACCCATTCTCAAGTTCGGGTCCGAAGAGCTCGCCAAAGTCTCCGACCCCCTCACGGACTTCCCCAACTCGTTGGAGGAGCTCGCGCGGGACATGGTCGAGACCATGTATGCCGCCCCCGGTGTCGGCTTGGCCGCCCCGCAAATCGGTCTCAACATCCGCCTCATCGTCATCGACACCACGTCCGGAGAAGACCCCAAGCAGCTCATCGTGATGGCGAACCCCGAACTGCTCGAACAAGAGGGCGAGCAACACGATGAAGAAGGCTGCCTCTCGGTCCCCGGTTACCATGGCGTCGTCCTCCGTCCAGCCTGGGTCAGGGTCAAGGGGCAGGACGTAGAAGGCAAGGAGTTCACGATGGAGGGTACCGAGCTTCTCGCGCGCGCGTTCTGCCACGAGATCGATCACCTGAACGGGAAGCTTTTCTTCGAAAGGCTGGGAGTGCTCAAGCGGGACCTGATGAAGAGAAAGATCCGTAAGGAGATTCGCGAAGGTACTTGGTAGCCGTTCCGGAGGTCGCATGAAGCTGCTTTTCATGGGCAGCGGCCGGTTCGGCCTGCCATCGTTCCGCGCCCTTCTCGATTCTTCGCACACCGTTCAGGCCCTCATCGCGCAGCCCGACAAACCCGCTGGACGAGGTCACGCGATGCACGGGCCAGCCACGAAAACGCTCGCCCTCGAACGATCCGTGCCCGTGCACCAACCTAAGAAGGTGCGCGATCCCGCCGCGCTCGCTCTAATCGCAGAAGTGGCGCCGGAGTGTATCGTCGTGGCGGCATACGGTCAGATCATCCCGAAGTCCATTCTGGACGTCCCACCCAAGGGCATCATCAATGTTCACGGTTCTTTGCTTCCCGCGTACCGCGGGGCGGCACCGATCCAGTGGGCGATCGTGCGCGGTGAGACGGAAACGGGGGTCACCACGATGCTCATGGACGAGGGTTTGGATACCGGCGCGATCCTACTTCAGAAGACCATCGCCATCGAGCCGGAGGACACGAGCGCCACTCTGGAAGACAAGCTCTCTCTTCTCGGTGCCGAGCTCCTCCTCGAGACGCTCGAGGGATGGGAGGCGAACACGATCGTTCCCCGTCCCCAGGATGACTCTCGAGCAACCCTTGCGCCGCGCATCAAGGTAACGGACGCCCTCGTCGATTGGAGCCGCTCCGCCGCCGAAATTGAGCGCGCGATCCGTGGTTTCGACCCCTGGCCCGTCGCCCATACAACACTTCACGGCAAGACAGTCAAGCTTTGGCGTGGCGCCGTCGAACGCTCCGGCAACCACGGGGAACGTCTCGGCGAGCCGGGCGAGATTGTCTTCGTTTCCAAAGAGGGCATTCTGGTGCGATGCGGCAGCGGTTCACTCCTCCGTTTGAGCGAGCTCCAGGCGGAAGGCAAGAAAAGGATGGCAGCCGGCGCCTTCGCCAGGGGCCAACGCCTGACGGCGGGTGCGCGCTGGGGCGCGTAGTTGGAGCCGGGCTCATGCGACGATTCTTTCTGTGGTCCGCCGCCTTGGGGGTCGCGGCCGTTGCCGTCACGTACCTGACGCTGTTTCTGCTGGCCCGGCCGGTGCGGGACCACGCTTTCTTCTCCACCACGACGCCTCTGGTCGTGGCTCACCGCGGGGGTAACGGTCTCTGGCCGGAGAACACCCTCCTCGCTTTTCGTGAAGCGTCGGCGCTCGGCGTGGACGTTCTGGAAATGGACGTTCACAGCACCAAAGACGACGTCCTCGTCGTCCTACACGACGACACGGTCGACCGCACGACCAATGGAGATGGCGCCGTACGCGATCTCACGCTGGCGGAAGTTCAGGCCCTCGATGCCGGATACGGCTGGACGGCCGATGACGGCGCGAGCAATCCCTACCGCGGCGAGGGAGCCCGGGTTCCGACCCTGGAGGAAGTCTTTCTGGCACTTCCAGAGCAGCGCATGAACATCGAGATCAAGCAATTCGATCCACCTATCACCGAATTGCTGTGTCACGCGATTCGCGAGCACGATATGGAGGAACGAATCCTCATCGCGTCTTTCGATCCCACGACCATGGCCGCATTCCGCGTGCAGTGCCCCGAGGTGGCCACCGCGGCGACGGCACCCGAGATCCGCCTGTTTCTGACCATGCACACCATCTACCTGGGAAACCTGTTCCGCGGGGCAGCGGAGGGTTTCGAAGTGCCACCGAAAATGAGGGAATTGGAGATCGTAACGCCCGATTTCGTCGGAGAAGCACACGGCCACAATATCCGGATCTTGGTCTGGACCGTTAACGAGGAGAGTGAAATGAAAAGGCTCCTCGATCTCGGCGTCGACGGCATCCTCACCGACTACCCCGATCGGTTGATGCGCCTGCTTGGCCGTTTGGAACGCTGAGGTCTTTAGCGTGTATTAGTCCCGTGGGGACCCAACCGCCGCCTGACGAGTTCCGTTCATCGCACCCACGTAATCCCGCTATGCCCGTTTCTTGTCTTTCTTTCTCTTCTTGACTTCCTGCAGGCCGCTTCCGTCTTCGGTGGGCTCGTCTTTCTTCTTGGCTTCCTGTTCCTTGACCGCCTTGGCCATCTCCTCCAGTCGATCGGACACGCGCCGATAAACGGAATCGGAGGAAAAATGACCCGCTTCGTCCTGCACACCAGCAGGAACCCCGGTCAGAATCTCGATCCCCTCTTCGACGGTGCGCACCGGGTAGACGTGAAAATTACCTGCTTTGATGGCTTCCACCATGTCCTTTCGCAGCATCAAATCGCTCACATTGGACTCCGGGATCAGCACACCTTGTTTTCCAGTCAAGCCTCGGATGCGGCAAACGTCGAAGAAACCCTCCGCCTTCTGATTGACACCGCCAATCGCCTGGATCTCCCCCTTCTGGTTGACGGAGCCGGTGACGGCGAGATCTTGCCGAATGGGAAGGTCGGACAAAGCAGACAGCAGCGCGTAGAGCTCGGTCGACGAAGCGCTGTCTCCGTCCACGCCATTGTAGCTCTGCTCGAAGGCGACGCTGGCGGAGAGGCTCACCGGACGACGCTCGGCGAATCGGGAACGGAAGTACCCGGCCAGAATGAGCATTCCCTTGTTGTGAGTGCGCCCGGAGAGATCGGACTCCCGCTCGATATTAATGATGCCCCCCCGTCCGGTGGCCACCGCGGCGGTGATCTTGGTGGGACTCCCGAAACGGTAGTCTCCAAGATCGTAGACCGACAAGCCGTTGACCTGCCCCACGCGGGCGCCATCGATGTCGATCATCAAGACGCCGTCGCGAATCAGCTCTCGGATCTTGGACTCGACGAGGTTCAAACGGTCCACCCGCTCGGCGATGGCTCGGTCCACGTGCTGCTGATTCACGACGTCGCTCTTCTCCTCCCGCGCCCAATAGTTGGCCTCGCGAACAAGGTCCGCCACGTCGCTGAATCGCGCGCTCAACTTGCTCTGGCGGCCGGCGAGTCGCACTCCCTGCTCGACGACCGCCGAGACCGCCCCCCGATCGAATGGAGCAATTTCTTCTTTCTCCGACAGGCGTCTGATGAACTCCGCATACTGCAGGATGGACTGGTCGGTGCGATCCATCACGTTGTCGAAGTCCGCCTTGATCTTGAATATCTTCTGGAAATCCGGGTCCAAGGAATACAGCACTTGGTAGGAGTAAGCGTCACCGAGCAAGACCACCTTGACGTTGACTTCGATGGGCTCCGGTTTCATCGCGGTCGACGAGAGCATGAACATGGGGTCGTAGCCCTGGATGTCCACCTGATTGTGCTTGAGAGTCCTCTTGAGCGACTGGTAGACCCCCGGCTCGGCAAGCATGTCCAACAAGGACATCACAAGGTAACCTCCGTCCGCCTGCAGCAGGCTCCCCGCCTTGATGCGCGTGAAATCCGTGTACGTCTGCCCAGCCC
>JBOGJF010000675.1:0-6249 GCA_050747785.1 Vicinamibacteria bacterium | reverse complement strand
ACTCCACCCAGTCTGGATGATCCTCGAGCTGGGAAGAAAGCGGGACCAAGCGATAGAAGAATCGCGCGGGCCGGCCGTCGTCAGCAAAGAACAACCGCAAGTCACCGAGGGCCATGCCCTGGGAGATGGGGTAGAGAATCATGGACTCGCCTTCGAAGAGCGGTTCGACGAGGTGCGCGTCGTTCGCTGCACCAATCACGATGTCGATCTCCGGGACGGCTTTCACCAACTCACGGGAGCCGGCCTCGGTCATTTGCGCGAGCGCCACCAACAGATCGACTCGCCCCGCAAGCTCGGCGGCGTACCTGCGTCCGCTTTCAATCGGGTCGGTGAACTCGATGGCGAGGGAGCCCGGAGCGGGGGAGGCGATGCCCAAGAGCCCGACCTTGATGACGCGTCCACGCGCCGTTTCAATTTCACGGATGACGTACGGTGGCGCCTCGACCCGAGAGTTTGGGGGGATGATGGCATTCGCCGAAACCCATGGCAGGTCGGAGCCCGCTAGCTCGCTCCACCGATCGGTTTCTTCTATCACTTCCAACTCGCCGATGTTGATCGCGGCGTAGCCCATGCGCTGTAGACCCTCCAAGACCCATCGGTTTCTTGCTTCCGCCTCCGGCGCCACGTCCGCCGAAAAATCTCCCGCATCGACCAGTATGCGAGGAGAGCCGGGGAACGTCTTGCTGAAGGCTTCCAGATACTTCGCCCGCCGGGCAAAGCCCCCATGGGGATTGAGACTTCAGCCGCAGGGCTCGACATAGCCCCTTAGCTCGCCCGTGAAGAAAATGACGAGATCGGGATCCTCCCATTCCTCGGCCGGGGTCAACCGTGAGCTTTGTGGCGCCGAGGAGAACGCGAGCAGCACGGCCAAAGGGAGCAGTAATTTCGGCATGTTCCCGGAAAAGTGTAGCATGCCCGCCCGCATCCTCGTAGTGCGGCCGGGAGCTCTCGGCGACACCATCCTGGCACTGCCAGCGTTGGGGGCTCTGGCCGCCGGCTGCCCCAGCGCGGAGCTGGAGATCGTTGGCTATCCGTCGGTGCTCCGACTGCTCGAGCACACGCGACCGCCGTTGCCGGTGCGGAGAACGCACGCCATCGACCGCGCCCTCTTCGCCCCATTGCTCGCGGGTCCCATGTCAGGTGAGCTCGAGGAGCTCCTCGCGTCCTGCGATCTGCTAATCGCCTGGGTTCACGATCACTCGGACGACCTGCGCGCCAAGTTGGAGCGGCTTCCCATCGCCTGCCTGCGCGCCGATCCGTATCCTCCAGAAGGGTCGGGCGTGCACGCGAGTCACCACTTGCTCCGCACGCTGACACCGCTCTGGCCTGCTGCCCACTTCGTGAGATTGGAAAGCCGGCCGGGCCCGACCATCGAGGCTCCGCCGCACGCCCTATTGGAGAGCGAGGGCCTTCTTCGCCATCTAGGGCTCGAGCCGAAGCGCTTCATCGCGATGCATCCTGGCAGCGGCAGCGCGCGCAAGAACTGGCCCGCGGAGAAATTTGGCGAGCTCTTGCGGTTGGCCGAAGGCGCCGGGCGGCGCGTTCTCCTCATCGAGGGAGCGGCAGACGAGGAAGCGGTGGGGCGGGTGGCCCGAATTGCTGGAGGCTCCGTGGCGCACTTTCGCGAACCGAGCCTCTTGACCCTCGCTGCGATCCTCTCCCAGGCGTGTGTCTTCGTCGGCAACGACTCCGGGGTTTCTCACTTGGCCGCGGCAACCGGGACCCCCACGCTCGCGATCTTCGGCCCGACCGACGCTGTCATTTGGGCTCCTCGTGCACCCAACGCTCGGGTCCTTCGCTTTGAGACGCCGGTCACGGGGGTCTGGGCCGAACTCGAGCCCTTTGTCGCCCAGTAGCTAAGAGCTTCTAATTACTGATATGTTCCCGAGGGGAAAATCCCACGAATAAATGTGGGGAAACGCCTACATGAGAGCGCAATAAATGTGATATCTCCACAAGTATAGGATGGCGAAAGATACGGAAGAACACAACTTGTAGTGGTGCGATAGGTCAAGAGACGTAAGATAAAGGCAGAGCACTGAATAGGCACGCGACTTGCTATTTGGCGTTCATGCAACGCCATTTGGTCTTCCGTGAGGGGTTTTAGGGGACCTAGCAAGGAGCGAGATCAATGCTTCAATCCGTTGACACGCAGCAGTTCGCGATCGGGATCTACCGAGGATCCCACAGGGTCGGCAAGATCCGGTTCGAGATAGGCATCCGTTCGGTGGAAGGTGAAGTCACCTACATCGCCGAAGAGCCGGAGCTCCGCCGCTCACTGCGCCGCATCGTTGGAAAGCAACGTCGGTGGAGTTGGAAGGACCTTACGCGGAAACTGATCGACACGCTGTCCCTTTCGACCGGAGGTCGGTTCGTTCTTCGCTTCGGAACCACGCCCTCCGACGAAGGTCGCGGCAGCGGCGACGACCGCCTGCGTCGGGCGATCGATCGCGCCGTCAACGAGTAGGACCCATCACCACGAGCGGCGGCAGCTGTGCCGCCGTCGCCGCTCGTGGATACGCCTTCCCGCCTTCTAGACCCGGAACACCAAAACGCCTTTACCTGCCGAGGGCCAGCCGATCCGCCAAGGGAGACGGCAGGCCAGCCGCAAGAATCTTCTTCTGCGTCCGCTGGTACTCGTAGTCCACGCGGTGGATGCTCATCGTCATGCGATCGGAGTCGAAGATGCCGAAGCTCGCGCGCTTGTCGCCGTCGCGAGGTTGGCCGATCGAGCCGGGGTTGATGAGGTAATGCGCGTCCTTTCGCAGGCGCACGCGAAAATTCGGGCTGTTCGGGACGTACGTGGTCAACGATTCCGAGTCGAGACAGAAAACGACCGGGAAATGGCTGTGTCCGAAAAAGCAGATGGGGAGCTTCAGGAAGCGAAACATGTTGAGTGCCTCGATCTCGCCGAAAATGTAGGCATCCTCGTCGAGGGGCGTGCCATGAGCGATCGAGAAGCGCTCGTCCACGTGGACCGGCCCTTGTGGAAGCCGGGCGAGCCACTTTCGGTGACGCGGCACGAGCTTCTTCTGAGTCCACTTGGCGGAGATGAGCGCGATTCGGTTGAACATCTCCCCCGACTCCAGACCACTACACACCTTGTCGTGATTGCCGCGAATGATCACCGTGCGTTTCAGAGAACGCACCATTTCGACCGTCGGGTTGGGCTCGGCGCCGTAGCCGACCAAATCACCCAGCACGATCGTCCGGTCGAACCGCTTGCGACGGACGTAGCGCAACACCGCGGTCAAGGCTTCTCGATTCGAGTGGATATCGCTGAGGACGAGGTATCTCATGATTCCTTGCGGTGAGCTTCGAGCAGATCCGCGAGTCGCGCTGCCGCATCGTCCGGCGAGAAGGACTGGACTCGGAAGTGGAGATCGGCCTGACGGTAGAGGGGCAGCCGCTCGTCGAGCAGCGACTCGACGGTTTCCAGATTGGTCCAGAGCGGTCGGTGGGTTTCCTGAGCACCTCGCTCCAGAATCACCTCGGTGGGTGCATCGAGCCAGACACTCACCCCGCCCGCGCGAATGAGCTCTCGATTCTCCGGTCGGCAGAACGTTCCTCCGCCCGTGGCCACCACGCCCGGCTCTCGTTTCACGATGCTTCGCAAGAGCTCCGTTTCGAGCGCGCGAAAGGACCCTTCACCTTCGGTCTCAAACATCTCGTGAATCTTCTTGCCGCTTGTTCGTTCGATCTCCTCGTCCATATCGTAGAAAGGCATGCGAAGCCGCTTGGCTAGGCGCCGCCCTAGTGTACTCTTTCCGACCCCCATAAAACCGACCAAGAAGATGGTTCTTCCTGTGGTTCGCCCCTCGCTCATGCGACGGTTCGGTCGAGCGTTTCCCAGAAGCCCGGGTAGGAGATGTCCGCGATGTCCTTGCCCTGGATCTCGCATCCCTCCGCCGCCAGGGAGGCGATGCCCCAGGCCATGGCAATGCGGTGATCGCCGAAACCATCGAGGCTCGCGGGTTGCATCGGTCCACCGCCCCTGATTCGCAGCCCGTCGGGGAGCTCCTCCACGTGCACACCGAGCGTCCGTAATCCGGTGGCGAGGGCAAGGATGCGGTCCGATTCCTTGACTCGCAGCTCGGCGGCACCGCGGATCGTGGTCACCCCTTCGGCGAAAGCGGCGGCCACCGCGAGGGCGGGGATCTCGTCGATCAACCCCGGCACGATCTCCGGCGGCACGTTCACTCCCGTGAGTGCTGCGCCTTCGACCCGGATAGTCCCGGTCCTCTCCGTTTCGAAGTCATGCTCCTCCTCTATCGTAATGGAAGCCCCCATGGATCGAAGAATATCGAGAAACGCGCTGCGTGTCGGATTGAGCCCGACTTCGGGGAGAACGAGATGAGACCCCAGCAGGATGCTCGCGCCGACGACGAAGAATGCCGCCGACGAGATATCGCCGGGCAGACGAATGTGAGCGGAGCCCAGCGGGTCGCCGCCGGCGATGCGAACGCGCCCGTCGTGAAGGCCGACGTTCGCTCCGAAACGCAACAGGGCCAACTCGGTGTGGTTGCGAGACGCGAGCGGCTCCTCGACCACGGTCTCCCCGCCGGCGTGCAGTCCAGCGAGGAGGATCGCGGTTTTTACCTGAGCACTCGCGACCGGCAGCCGGTAGTGAATCCCGTTCAGCTTCCGCCCACCGCGAATCACGAGAGGAGCGGAGCCGTCCTCGCTCGACTCGATGACGGCTCCCATCCGTCCGAGAGGCTCAATCACCCTTCGCATCGGGCGTCGCTCGAGGCTCGCATCTCCCCGGAGCGTGGTATCGAACGGCTGACCGCAGAGCAAACCGCAGCTCATCCGCATGGTCGTTCCGGAATTGCCCGCGTAAAGAATCGAGGCGGGTTCTCGGAAACCGAAGTAGCCCGTGCCGGACACCGATACGACGTCGCCTTTCCGTTCGACGGCGACGCCGAGCGCCTCGAGGACATCGAGCGTGCGGTGGCAGTCAGCGCCTGCAGGGAAGCGCTCGATGACGGATTTGCCCCGAGCGATCGAAGCAATGAGTGCGACGCGATGCGCAATCGACTTGTCTCCAGGAACGGCGATCGTTCCGCGGAGGCGCACTCTGGCTGCCTGTTTCATCGTGGAATGGTACCATGTCGCGGTTGGGCGAGGCGAGCTAGCCTGCCCCGCCGTGCTGCCCCCATCTGAACCTTGATTGCGCCACTTGCTTTGTGTTAGTAAGAGCCCGGCATTCGCGAGGCCTGAAATGAGGACCAGAGGTCGAAGAAGACTCTAGATGAGCTCAACCAAGAAGGTCGTTCAGATCGATATTCAGAGCACCTTCGAGATGGTCGATCTCGTCCAGGCTGTTTTCGAGTCTATTTCCGATCAAATCGGATTCGACCCCGACTCCTCCCACTGGATGAGCGTCGCAATCCGCGAGTCCGTCACTAACGCCGTCCGCCACGGTAACAAGATGGATGCTTCCAAACGGGTCGTGGTGCGCTTCGAGGTCGAAGGGGGGGAGTTCCAGATTTACGTGGAAGACGAAGGCGAGGGTTTCGATCTGGACAAGATTCGTGACCCGCTTGCCGAAGAGAACCTGCTGCGAGCTAACGGCCGAGGCATCTTCTTCATGAAGAATTTCATGGATGAGGTGGTCTATCGCTTCCCACCGAATTGCGGCACCCAGGTCAAGATGGTCAAGCGGTTCTCGCGAGCGAAGCAAGAATAGAAGTTCTTCCCTTTCGCCCTCGCCAGCTCCGCACGCCCGGCTAGCCACTGCAGGGATCCAATCAAGAAGGAGAAACCGAAGCTCGCGCCCGTCGCGAAGCGCAACCCGTTGCTTCCGTCGTGGAGCCCGACCACCTGAGCCGCCACGTCCGCTAGCAAGGGAGAGGCCAGCAGGGCGGCAAGCCGCGGGCTGGGCAACGGGTACCTCGAGAAGACGTAGAAGGCCGCGGCCAGCGACCCCAGCAGAATCGCGCTACACCGAATACAGAGAGGGGCCTGCGCTCCGAAGACGATCCAGCTTCTTTCCGGCATCTGGTGGCAGAAGACCCCGAGAAACTCGAAGAGCAGCGCGTAGAGTTTTGCGGTCAACATTTCTTGTATTAGGGCTCGCGGGGCCCCACCCCCGCGAGCTGGGCGCCTTCGTCGGCGCGCAAGCGCGCCGGGCTCGGTCCGGTCGCGCAGGCCCACTCGTTTTTCACTAGCCTGCCTCGAAAATTCTGAAACTGGTCTGGAACATGACCGGCCGCCCGCCCTGCTCGAGAGTCATCTCGTCGAAGG
>JBOGJF010000674.1:0-4834 GCA_050747785.1 Vicinamibacteria bacterium | reverse complement strand
GTGTAACGACCGGAAGAGGAGAGACTCTTCTCTTCCCCCAGCATTCTTTCGAATCCCAGATAGGAAGTGACGGGAGCCGTGGTTGGTAGGAGTCTACCAGTCTGCAGCAGGTCCAAGTCCGTCTCGTTGAGCCCTGAGAACCAATTGTTTCGCATGACGGTATCACGCAGTGCAGCGGGAGTAACGCTGTAAAGCCACAGGTTCCAGAAGGCCTCGCGATTGAGAGGAAGGACGTCGGAGAGCGCGGCGTCGTCATGGCGGACGACGCGATCCAAGAACCTTTCTCGCCCGTTCCATCCGTTCGGCACGTAGGCCAGCGTCTGGTAGTCGAGCGATTTGAGCCAATAGAGGAACGAACCCTTGCTGTTAAACGCCCCGGCGATGTACTGCCCGCTCGAGCGGTCATAGTAGTAGTCCCGGCCGGAGAAGAACGAGGCCAGAGACATCGGCGTGTCCTCCCATTCCGCCTTGTTGTTGGGAAAATAGGTGAAGTCGCCGAGAGTCTTCTCGGCCTCAGCGGTGAGCGTATGCTCGAGCAAGTCGGTCTGGTAAGCATCGAAGATGAGATGATAGATGTTGGGACGACGTTGGGCCGCGGGAGGTGGCGTGCCGAGAGCCTCGAGGCTGGGAATGGTCGGACCTCGACTGATCAGAATGTGGTAGAGAAGCGTCCCTCCCTCGTAAAGCATGAGGACCATTCCGAACGCCGCGAAGGCCGATATCACTTGCGCGCTCGGCCGGCGGCGGCTCAGTGCCAGTGCCACGACCAGGAGTAAGGCCGCCCACGCGGCGAGACCGGTGGTTGTCCGGTAGAGGAGCTCGACGCCCGGCAGCGTGCCTTGGAGTCCGAGAAAGAAAGTAAAGAGCAGAAAGAGCGGACCGGTCAAGTAATAGGCCCAGAGGAGCACGCGGAAGCCTCTGGCATATCTTGACAACGGGCTCAGTACGAGTCCGATCAGAATGGCCAGCGCGAGCAACCCGACGAACGGGGCCAGCACTCGATACTGATACTGGAGCAGGCCCTGGTTCCTCAGGTAGATGTCGGCGGAAGATGAGATGAAGAGAAGAACCGGGGTCGGGGCGAGAGAGAGCACCAGCGGCAGGAAATCCCTCAGGAAACCCCCGGCGAGTCGTGAGTCGCTACGGATTGCCATGGCAGGTGAGCGTGCACCCCGTTGGTGAGCTCTTCAAGATGCTCCGCACGGGGTCGTAGTCGGCGTCGGTAGCGGGAGCGAACCCGAAACGGATGTCCTCCTCCCAATGCTGTCTGCCGGCGGCGCCTTCGAAGTCTAGCTCCAACAAGGCGTCCCGCAACGCTTCGACAACCACCTGCGGGAGTTTCTGGCGCACGACAAACGGGGAGCTAGGGACGGCGTCGGAAACGTGTAGACTCCTGAGTCCTTTCTCCTCGAACCGATGAGCCACGAGGTCCTCGATGGCCCCGGCGTCGAAGCGACCCTCGACCACCGCGGCGGCCACTGCCTCGTCGTCGTCGAGGTGCTCGATGGTTCCAAGATCCTCGAGTCTCACGCCGGCTTGAATCAGCTCATGCCGGGGAATGAGATTGCTCAACGTGGAATGAAAGGACCCCAGTGCCAGCGAACGCCCTTTGAGATCACCCAGATCTCGAAGCGGGCTCTCTTCCTGGACGACGAATACGCTATAAGAGAGGGGCTCGCCGTCCCGGTTCAATGGTCTCAACAGAGGCACCACTCCCAGTTGGCCTCGGGCCTCCAAGTAGCTCACTACGCTCAACAGAGCGGCGTCGGCCAACCTCTGTTCCAGCATTCCAATCGTCGTTTCGGACTGCGGGATGGACAAGACTCGGAAGCGGTACGGTGTGCGCCAGGTGAGGTGCTCCAGGAGCGGCTGGCGAAACTTGCCTGCGACAAGCGGATCACGCCGGTCCGTGAACGCAATCTCGACGACCGGACGGTCAGCGAAAGTGGAAATACTCCTTGCCGGCCTGCCGACCGGAGCGTCTTCTCCAATGGCTGGCTCGCAGCTCGCGCTCAAGATCGCCGACATCAGCGGCAGTCCTAGAGTCTTCAATCGACGTCGATAGCTCATTCGCGGTATGGAATTTCTGATGCCGGAGACCTCTCGGGAGCCGATCGTTACTTGTGAGAAGGAAATCTACCGCACGCGGCCATCAACGAGACGCGCCCGCGACACACGCCTTTCGGCATTCTAACAGTATGGAAACAATGATCTTCCCACGAGCGATTCATGGTGTCAAGATGACCCCCACCGTCTGAGAGACGATCTCAGCGCGCTCTCGATCAGCGCCGCCCGGCGTTGATTTAGTAGCCACACCCCTCAAACCCCTTCCCCTCAGCTTCCGGGGGTATTAGAATGGCTTCTTTGCCAGTTTGACCAAACCGAGCGAGCCTATGGAGCTTCTTGCGCAAATCTGGGACCTCTTCGTTCACCTGGACAGGCATCTTGCCGACATCATCGTCGCCTACGGGGCCTGGACGTACCTGCTGCTCTTCATCATCGTCTTCTGTGAGACGGGCCTGGTGGTGACTCCCATCCTGCCCGGCGACTCTTTGCTCTTTGCCGCGGGAGCCCTGGCCGCAACCGGGGCGCTCGACCCCATCTATCTCTTTGTGCTCCTCGCGGTGGCTGCGATCCTCGGTGACACGGTCAACTACGCGATCGGCAAGAGCATCGGCCCCCGCGTCTTCCGGGAGAACATCCGCTTCATCAAGCGGGAGTATCTCTTTCGCACGCAGGAGTTCTACCAGCGGCACGGCGGGAAGACGATCTTCCTGGCGCGCTTCGTTCCCATCATCCGCACGTTCGCGCCCTTCGTGGCCGGCGTGGGAACGATGACCTATCGGCGCTTCGTCGCGTACAACGTTTTCGGCGGAGCGGTCTGGACCGGGCTCTTCATTTTCGCCGGTTTCCATTTCGGCAGCCTTCCCGCAGTGAAAGAGAACTTCACTCTGGTGATCCTAGCGATCGTTTTCATCTCCATCTTGCCGATCGTGATCGAATACCTGCGGCAGCGGGCGCGAGGAGCGAGTGGACAGAAGGGCTCGGCCACGCTCTAGTTTTTCTATTGGCCAGGGAATTGAGCGCGACCCACGCCGCTCGCGCACCGTACGCGATCGGCTCGGTGCCTCCATCAACTCTTCGCCCGGCGTCGCGACGGCTCGACCTGGAGGAGCTTCCGCGTCGCCTCGTGCTTCGGGTGCGAGAGCACGTTTCGCGGTTCACCTTCCTCGACGACGCGTCCCTCCGCCAGCACCAGCACACGCGTCGCGTAGTCCCCCACGAAATCGTCGTCATGGGAGGTGAAAAGAAGCGTCCGACCTTGAGCGGCGAGCCCGCGGAGCGCTTTTCCCAGCTCATTCTGACGAGCGGGATCGAGGGAAGCAGTGGGCTCGTCGAGGAGCAAGAGCGGAGGATCCACGGCAAGAGCGCGCGCGATGGCCACCCGTTGCGCTTCGCCGCCGGAGAGCTCTCGCGGAAGCGCCTCCGCACGGTGGCCCACGCCGAGCTGATCGAGGAGCACCCGCGCCCGTTCCTCGGCTTGCGTGTGCCTCATCCCGAGCACGTGGACCGGCGCCAGCATGACGTTGGCGAGTGCCGAGAGATGCTCGAAGAGATAATGGAACTGGAACACCATCCCTACTTTCTCGGCGGTAACGGTTCCGTGGAACGACGCCTCGAGGCCGGCCACCACCCGGAGGACCGTCGTCTTGCCGGAGCCCGAGAGCCCCATGAGAGCCGCCATCTCGCCGCGCTTCACCTCGAGGTCAACGCCGCTCAGAATCTCCCGCGCCCCCCGAACCAGGCGCAGACCGCGGATCTCGAGAACCGTGCTCATGAGGTGGTCGGGGCGTTCCACCGCGCCTCGAGACGGCGCGCCAGGTGCCCGAGCGGCAGCGACATCAGAAGATAGAGCGCGGCGCAGAGCCCTCCCGGAATCACCCAGCTCCCGATGTTGGCGGCAAAGATCTGCGTCCGCTTCGTGAGCTCGACGACGGTGAGCACCGAAACCAGCGAGGAGTCCTTTAGAAGCGCCACGAAGTCGTTGGTCATCGGCGCGAGCGCCAGCCGGAACGCCTGAGGACCGCGGATCAGCCGGAGCACCTGCCATTCCCTGAATCCCAGAATGCGCGATGCTTCGAGCTGACCCTTGGGGACCGCCTCCAGGGCGCTTCGATAGATCTCGCTCTCGTAGGCGGCGTAGTTCAGCCCCAGGCCCAGGAGCGCGGCCGCGAACGCCGGCAGACGTACCACCGCGGCTAGGCCGTAATAGACCACGAAGAGTTGGAGAAGCACCGGGGTCCCTCGCATGAGCTCGACGTAGGCGGTGAGGAGACTCCGGGTGAGAGAACCACCATAGACGCGGCCCGTCGCGATCACGACCCCCATCAGGACCGCGAGCGCCATCGCGAGGCAGGAGAGCAAGAGCGTGACGAGCGCCGCCTGAAGGAGCGACGGAAGGTAAGTCACCGTCGTCCTCCACACTGAAGTGTGAGCAGGAGTCATACCCACGGTAAGGGGATCGCCCGCACCCGCCAGTACTCGAGCGTGAAGGCCTGGCTGATCCTCCGTCCAGACCGCCCACTTGCGGAGGATCGATTCGAGACGTCCGTCTTGCATGGCCTTCCGGAGGATCTCGTCGACCTGGTCTCGCAGAGCGGTGTTCTCGGGCGCGGTGATGACCACGTAGTGACCGCGCATCAGGCCCTCCGGGTGCGTGTAGAGGCCGGTGTTGCGTCGCATGGACCGATCGGCTAGGACGTTGTCGAGAACGACGGCGTCGACGCGACCCAAGAGAAGATCGGTGTAGGGGTGCACGTCATCGTCGTAAGAG
>JBOGJF010000673.1:0-6638 GCA_050747785.1 Vicinamibacteria bacterium | reverse complement strand
GCTCTAACCACTGAGCTATGGGCCCGTCACGTTCAGTCTAATATACTCTAAACGCGCGAACCCTCGAGAAAAGCCTTCAGCTTGCGGCTACGTGACGGGTGGCGAAGCTTGCGCAGCGCCTTCGTTTCGATCTGGCGGATGCGCTCCCGGGTTACCTCGAAGCTCTGCCCCACTTCCTCGAGCGTGTGCTCGCTCCCATCACCTACGCCGAACCTCATCTTGATCACCTTCTCTTCTCGGGGGGTCAAGGTCTTCAGCACGGCTTCGGTCATCTCCTTCAGGTTGGTATTGATGACCTGCTCGGCGGGCGAGACGACTCCGCGGTCCTCGATGAAATCACCAAGATGGCTGTCTTCTTCCTCTCCGATCGGTGTTTCGAGCGAGATCGGCTCTTGGGCGATCTTCAAGACCTTCCGCACCTTGGCCACGGGGATATCCATGCGCTTGGCGATCTCTTCCGAAGTGGGCTCCCGCCCGTATTCCTGCACCAGGCTGCGTGATGTGCGGATGAGCTTGTTGATGGTCTCGATCATATGCACGGGAATACGGATGGTGCGCGCCTGATCGGCGATGGCGCGCGTGATCGCCTGCCGGATCCACCAGGTGGCGTAAGTCGAGAACTTGTAGCCCCGGCGGTACTCGAACTTGTCCACCGCCTTCATCAGACCAATGTTGCCCTCCTGAATCAGGTCTAGGAACTGCAAGCCGCGATTAGTGTATTTCTTGGCGATCGAGACCACCAGACGGAGATTGGCTTCCACGAGCTCCGATTTGGCTTGCTGCGCTTGAGCCTCACCATACTTGATGGTTTCGAGGGTTCTCCGCAGCTGCGCGGGGGTTGCCTCGTGCTCGTCCTGAATCTCACGGCTCGCGTTCCGCGTCTTTCTGATTTCCGACCGCAGACGGCCACGTTCGTCGTCCCTGGACTTACCCCGTCCCTTGACGGCATCCAGTTTGGATTCGAACCTTGCGAGACGCCGCTCCGAAGCCGCAATGGTATCCACGGCATCACGGATCTTGTCTCGCATGCGGAGTAGAAAACTCTCCGTGAAGTCGATTCTCTGAATGAGGCCGGACATCTTGATGCGCATGCGGCCGAGCTTCCATTTCGCCTTGACGTAGCCACGCGAGCGCTTCTTGAGCTTGTTGAAGCGCTTTGCATAGGCCTTGTAATCACTATACGCGCGGTCGACCTTGTTGATCTGAAGGATGGCTTGGTGGCGGCGTTCGTCGATCTTCTGGTCGGCGAGATCGTCCTCGCTGACAGTGATGAACTCCTTGAGGTTGACCTCCCCCTTCTTGAGGTCGTCCCGCAGGGCGAGCACTTCGTTGGCCATCATCAAGGTTCTCGAGATGGAGCCGATGGCAGCGAGCTTTCCCTGCTCAATACGCTTCGCAATCTCGACTTCTCCTTCCCGTGTTAGCAGGGCAACGGTCCCCATCTCGCGAAGATACATGCGCACCGGGTCATTGGTCTTGTCGAGAACGCCGGGTGTCAGATCGAGCTCGACTTCGGCACTGCGGCCACCCTTGTCCATGCTGGCAATGCCGGCTTCCTTGAGCTCTCGGTATTTTTCTTCGGATTCGACGACATCGATGCCGGCGTTGCCAAAAGCATCGAAGAGCTCATCGAGCTCCTCGGACGAGCTCACCTCGGAGGGCAGCATGTCGTTGACTTCGTCGTAGAGGAGATATCCCTTCTCCTTCCCGATGGTAATGAGCGTCTTTACTTCGTCGTACTTTTCCTCGATGGCCAAAAGCTTGTCCCTCCTACCGATCAATTCAGAGTCTCCATGCGTCCCGAGCTCTCAATCCTCCGCGCCAGGGATTGGATCTCGGCGGTTAAGTCGTCGTCGTCGCTGCCCTGGGCCAGTCTAGCTCGCAGGCGCGAAAGTTGCCGGCGCCACCGCTGCTCCCGGAGACGGTTCAGGCAGTCTCGAGGGCTCTGGCGTGGCCCCAAAGGAGCGGGCTCGAGGGCGATTCGGGTGAGAAGATTCCGTTCGGCTTCCCCGGCCAGCCGACCGAGGACGCGTTCCGTGGAGAGCCCCGCCGAGGCCAGGACCTCCTTCATGGCTTTCAAGATCGGGGCGGTGGCGAGCCCTTCGAGGTCTTCCTCGTCCACGTCCTCCAGCAGTGCGGGGGCGTCGTCGGGCGAGTGCAGCAGCCATCGGATCAAGTCGCGTTCGGCAGGCTTGACCGGATCGAGAGGGGGTGGGGTCATGTCGACGCGTTGGGCACGCGCCAGGACCTGCCGCCGGAGCTCTTCCACCACCGCGGCATCCGAGATCTCGGCTCGCTCGGCCAGCCGGCTCACGTAGCCGACGCGTTCTACCTGATTCGGGATACGGGCCAGCGTCGGCAGGACGCCGTTCAGAAAATCGACTTTGCCGCGGGGCGTCGTGATGTCCGCACCTCGCGCCGACCGTTCGATCAGATAGTCCACGAAAGAGAGGGCTCCTTCGAGCCTTTCCCGGTAGCGTACTCCACCCTCTTCTCGGATGAATCGGTCGGGATCCTTACCGGGAGGAAGACTCAAGACGGAGACCTGGAATCCTTCTTCGATCAAGAGATCGATGCTGCGGGCGGTGGCCGCCTCTCCCGCCGCATCGGGATCGAAGTTGACCACGACTCGATCCGTGTATCGACGGAGCAAACGCGCGTGCATCGCGGTGAGGCTGGTACCGCAGCACGCGACCGCGTGCTCGATCCCGGCTTGGTATGCCTGGATGCAGTCGAGGTACCCCTCCATCAGGATCGCGAAGCCGGTTTGACGGATGGCGGTCTTGGCGGTGTCGAAGCCGTAGAGAATCCGGCTCTTGTTGTAGATGGGGCTCTCCGGCGAGTTCAGATACTTCGGCTCACCCGGCCCGAGCAGCCTTCCTCCGAACGCCACGATCTTTCCCGACTCGTTCCGAATGGGAATGACCACGCGATTTCGAAAGCGATCGTAGAAACCTCCACCTTCGCGGCGGGGGACGGCCAAACCCGCGCGAGCAATGGCCTCGGGCTTGGTTCCCTTGCGCGTGAGATGGTCCAAAAGCGTGCTCCAGGAATCGGGCGCGTAGCCGAAGCCCGCCTTCTCGATCATGTCTCGCGTCAATCCACGCCCCTCGAGATAGCCGAGCGCCCGCGGGTTCTTCCCGAGCAGATCTTGGAAGAGCCGGGCCGCCTCCTCGTAGAGCTTGACGAGCAAGCCCCTCTCCCGATCTTCTGGGCCGACCGTTCGTTCCGGAGGGCTGATACCCGCGCGCGCGGCAAGATGGGTCACCGCTTCGGTGAAAGACATCTTCTCGTAGAGCATGAGAAATTTGAACGCGTCGCCTCCCTGTCCGCAGCCAAAGCAGTGGAAGATCTCTCTCTCCGGGCTCACGTTGAACGACGGCGTCTTCTCGGCGTGGAAGGGACAGAGTCCCTTGAAGTTCTTGCCCGCTCGTTTCAGGGGGACGTAGTTTCCCACGAGATCCAGGATATCGGTGCTCGTCCGAACCTGCTCGATGAAGCTCGTCGGGAATACGGGCATCAGCTCTTGAGCTCCACTACCGTCACCGCGCCGCTTCCCTCGGACTCGTGATGGGCCACGTGCGGGTGTGTCGAAAGCCACTGACCGATGGCTTTCTTGAGACGACCTTGACCCAGGCCATGGATCAAGCGCACTTGGCGATGATCGCTCAGGAAGGCGTCGTCCAGGAACTTGTCCGCCTGCGATATGGCTTCGTCCACCGTGCATCCGATCACGTTGAGCTCACCGGGGACACGCTTGGGTTCGCCGAAGTCCGTTCTTCCCAAGGACGGCGACGTGGGTGACGGCCCCGCGGCTTCCAGATCGGAAAGCGGGATGCGCAGCCGCTTGTCCCTAACCAAGACCTCGACCTCGCCCTCGGTCAGGAGCTCTACCAGTTGGCCCGTCAGGCGCAGGGAGGGGATGCTCACCGTATCGCCGACCCGCAGGTTGGACGGAACGTTCTCCTTGGGGGCGGCCTGGAACCGCTTGGCGACCGTCTCGAGCCTCGCTCGAGCCTCCTGCACTTCCTTTTGGTTGCGGGAAAGGCTCTGCCGCTGTGCCTCGGCGAGCAGGGCTCGGATCTCCTCGCGGGCCCGCGCCACCTCCTGCGCCATTTCTTCGCGAGCGTCCTTCGCGCGCTCTTCTCGTTCGCGGACGAGCTCTTCTTCCATCGCGCGCTGGCGTCGGAGAGACGTTTCCAGGTCGCGGCGATCTCGGGTCATCTTCTCACGTTCGCGAGCGAGTTGCTGAGTTTCTTCTTCCAAGCGCTCGAGCATCCCCTCGACCTGGCGCTCCTTCTCGTTCTGAAGCGCTTGCGCCCGCGCGACCACGTCGTCGGGAAGCCCGAAGCGTCGAGCGATCTCGAAGGCCAGGCTCCTTCCCGTCGAGCCTTCCACCAACCGGTAGGTTGGCTCGAACGTCTTGGGGTCGAACTCGAAGCTGGCCGAGCCGACGCCGGGTGTCGTGGTGGCGTAGGCCTTGAGCATGCCGTGATGGGTCGAAGCCAGAACGAGCGCGCCGCGACGCCGAAAATGATCTACCAGCGCCGTTCCGAGGGCTCCTCCCTCGGCTGGATCCGTTCCGGAGCCGACTTCGTCGAGCAGCACCAACGACGGCTCTTCGATGTCCCTTTCCATCTCCACGATGTTGCGCAGATGGAACGAGAAGGTGGACAAGCTCGAGCCGATCGACTGCTCGTCTCCGATATCGGCGAAGATCTCCTTGAATACGGGGAACGTGCTCTCCGAGTCGGCGGGAACGTGAAGCCCCGCTTGCGCCATCAACGACAATAGGCCGGCCGTTTTGAGGGCCACCGTCTTACCGCCCGTGTTCGGCCCGGTGAAGACGAGGGCACTCTTCTCGGGATCCACTCGGAAAGAGAGAGGCACGACCTCCCGACTCGGTGATGGCTGCTCGAGCCGTTCGGCTACTTTTCGCACGAGCAATGGATGGCGCGCGGATACCAGGCGCAAGGTCTTGTCGTCGGCTAACCGTGGCTCCACACCTTCGTAGGCCTCGGAGAGGAGTGCCTTGGCCTGAATGAGATCGAGATGGCCGAGAACGTCGACCGTCGAAGAGAGCTCCGGCTTCTTGGAGCGTGCAAGGTCGGTCAGCGCATGCAGGATGCGCTCGATCTCTTGGCGTTCTTGCTCTTGAAGGGAAACGATGTCGTTGTTCACCTCGACCGTGCTGAGGGGCTCGATGAACACCGTGGCGCCACTCGCCGATGACCCGTGAACGATGCCCACCAGCTGGCTCCGACATTCCGCCTTGACCGGCAGGACGGAGCGACCGTTCCGTACAGTGACGACTTGGTCCTGAAGCGCCTTTTTCGAATCCTTTTGTCTGAAAAACGATTCGAGGAGGCCCTCCAATCGCTTCCTGAGCTTGAAGAGCTGGGCCCGCAGGCGCTTGAGCTCCGGACTCGCATCGTCCTTGACCTCGCCGCTCTCGACGTCGATGGCCTTCTCGATAGGAACGCGAATCGATCGAAGGTCGGGGAGTCGACCGGCCAGCTCGGTGAGGCGCGGGAGCGAGGGCTCGTCTCCAATCTGCGCGCCCACTGCTTGGGCAGTCCGGGCGACCGCGGCGAGCTCGAGTAAGGACTCGGCAGGGAGCGAGAGGTTGGCCACTTCCAAGATGTCCAGGTGTCGGCGGATGTCCGGCGTACCCGAAAGAGGAAGTTTTTTCCCGAGCTCGAGCAGCTTGCGGCCTTCACTCGTCTCTTCTAGGGTTTGCCGAACCCGGTTGACGTTCGACGAAGGCTGAAGAGATCGCGCTCCTTCGGCGCCGAAGGGGGTCGATGTATGGCTGGCGAGGACCGCCAGTATCTTGTCCAGTTCTAAGGTCTTACAAACACCGATGTTCATGAATGGGAAATCGTGTTGGGCTACCGGGGCGCACCGGGGTGGTTTGGTGAAACACCTTCAAAGCCCGTATTCAACCCAATCTAGCTTGTATCCAGCTCGACTCGCGGCGGTACCCATGGCCCGGGAATTGCATGCAAACCGCGTACCCGCAAGCCCCTAAGCTGTTTTCTTATTGCAATTTATGAACGAAAAGGCCTTCTGTCAAGCGACGCGGCGACTTATTCCGAGGGCGGTGCCGAGGCGCGCCGTGCATTGATGAGCGCCGCCAGGTATCCAGCACCGAAGCCGTTGTCAATGTTGACGATGCCGACACCGGAGGAGCAGCTGTTCAACATCGCGAGAAGAGCCGCGAGACCGCCGAAGCTGGCCCCGTAGCCGACGCTGGTCGGGACCGCGACGACGGGAACCGCGACCAAGCCGGAGACGACACTCGGCAAGGCGCCCTCCATGCCGGCCGCGACCACGACCACGTCCGCCTTACCGAGCGTCTCTTGGTGCGAGGCGAGCCGGTGGATTCCGGCCACGCCGACATCGAAAACGCGCTCGACGTTCGAGCCCATCAGGTCGGCGGTGATTGCGGCTTCCTCGGCGATTGGAATGTCGGACGTGCCGGCCGAGATCACGACGACCGTTCCCACGGTTCGAGGCTTGCGGTTGCGCTCCACCACGATGCAGCGTGCCTCGGAGTGCCAGCGAGCGTCCGGAATTTCCTTCGTCAGCACTCGGTAGGCCTCTTCGACCGTCTTGGTCACGAGAACGTTTTGATC
>JBOGJF010000672.1:0-3251 GCA_050747785.1 Vicinamibacteria bacterium | reverse complement strand
GCTTCGGCGAGGCCAAGCCGAAGCCCTGCGAAGGCTGGCGGCGAGGTCCCGACGAAGCCTTGGCGAAGTCGGACGCTCCGCTCGCGCAGGCGGCTCGTATTTTCCTCGGCCTGCTAATGAACGATTCGAAGGGCCTGAAAGACCCGGAAGGACCTGCCTCACTGCCGATCTCCGCAACCTAATTTAGTTACTTCCGCCTCGAAGCGCCGGGCGCCCACTACCTGACCGGCGCGGCGGGGGTCGCTTCGCGACACCTTTATGAAAACGTTATGGAGCCCACGACCGGGATTGAACCGGTGACCCCTTCCTTACCAAGGAAGTGCTCTACCACTGAGCCACGTGGGCTCGATTTCCCTGATTCGCTCGTTCGCGCCACCGAGTTGATCCCGGCGAGGTCTCGGATGATTCCGGTACCACCGTCCCCCGTCACGGAAAGCTCCGCCACCCCTATGATCATGGAGCGGGAGACGGGACTCGGACCCGCGACCCTCAGCTTGGAAGGCTGATGCTCTACCAACTGAGCTACTCCCGCCCAATGGCTAATGATCCGCCAACCTCTGGACCTGTTCGGCTTCGGTCCGCCTCGTCGACTCGACGGGTCCGGCCGGGAACGTTCTGGTGGAGAGGGGAGGATTCGAACCTCCGAAGGCCTGAGGCCGGCAGATTTACAGTCTGCAGCGTTTGACCGCTTCGCTACCTCTCCGCCCTCCCCCCGAAGCGGGTGATCCATGCCCTGGGCTGTCATGTTTGGGTCGGGGATGCTCAAAATCTAAAAGGCCCCTAACTGGAGCTGGCGAAGGGATTTGAACCCCCGACCCGCTGATTACAAATCAGCTGCTCTACCACTGAGCTACGCCAGCTTGCAAACTAGCGAGTGTAGCATAGGGTCCAGGGTACCGCAATAAATTTTTGTCCCGAAGGGTCGGTTTCACCGTCGTTTCGAGGTCATTTCCAGGTCGTCGCCGGCTCCCCCGTCCCGCGCCCTGGCCCTCTGCCGGAGGACTTCATAAAGGACCACCCCGGCGGCAACCGAGACGTTCAACGAGCCCACATGGCCTAGCTGAGGTAGCGAAACCAGCGCATCGCAGGTCCGCGACACCAGAGGACGGAGGCCTTTCCCTTCGGACCCCACGACCAGGATCAGCGGCACGGTGTAGTCGAATCGATACCATGGCAAGGAGCCCCCCGGCGCCAAACCTACCGCCCAGATGCCACGTTGCTTTACCCGCTCGAGTGAGGCGGCCAGGTTCGTCACTCGCGCCAGCCGGGAATGAAGGAGCGCACCCGCCGAGGCGGCGATCGCGGCGGCCGAGGGAGGAGCGACACCGCGCTTGGGCACCAGGATGCCCGATACGCCCGCGCCGTCCGCCGCGCGAGCCACGGCGCCGAGATTCCGCGGGTCCTCGAGATGATCGATGGCCAGGAGAAGCGCCGGCTCGGGCGCAGAAGCCAGCAACTCCTCGAGATCCCACCACCGTACGGCGGCCAATTCCGCGATGACGCCCTGATGGCGGCCCTGCGGGGCAAGTCGTTCGAGGACCTTGGGGTTCTCGCGGTAGACGGGCACGCCTCGATCGCGGGCAAGGGCCAGGATCTCTCGGGCCCGTGCGTCCAGCCTCCCCTCCGAAAGCACGACCTTGCGCACCCGTTCCGGGGACGCTCGGAGAGCCTCCCGCACGGCCTGCAGGCCAGTTATTGTGCTCACGGAAGTTAGACCTGCTTCTCCACCAACACCACGGCCTGAGCGAAGATCCCTTCCTTGCGACCGGTGAACCCCATGCCGTCGGTGGTCTTCGCTTTCACGCCCACCGCTTCGGCGGGAATCCCGAGCAGCTCGGCAAGCCCGTTGCGAATGTCCCCATAATGGCTAGCCAGGGGAGGCTCCTCGGCCACGATCACGGTCTCGACCTGAACGATGCGGAAGCCTTTTTTCTCGAGGATCCGGCGCGCTTCCGCGACGAAGAGACGGCTGGCCGCTCCACGGAAACGCTCGTCCGCCGACGGAAAGAGCGAACCCATGTCGGGCGCGCCTGCCGCTCCGAGCAGCGCGTCGGTGACAGCATGGAGCAGAACGTCCCCGTCGGAGTGTCCGACCAGTCCTCGCGAATGCGGGATCTCGACCCCGCCCAGGAAGAGTTTCCGATCGGGAGCGAGCCGATGGGCATCGAATCCAAGGCCAACGCGAACATTCATGAACCTCCCTCCTCTTCCGCCTCCAGCCCTTCTCCCAACTGCAGGTAGTATTCCGCCAGGGCCAAGTGCTCCTTGGTCGTGACCTTGATGTTCCGAACCGAGCCCGGAACGAGATACACCTTCTCGCCGAGCCGTTCGACGAGCTGCGCCTCGTCGGTCCCCAGAAAGCCCGCCGCTTGGGCGTGCTCGAGTGCCGCTCGCAGCGTCCGGTGACGAAAACACTGCGGAGTCTGCGCATGATAGTAAAGACGGCGATCGACCGTCCCCACGATGACCGCATCGGAGCCCACTTCTTTCAACGTTTCCGTAACCGGTATTCCCGCGATCGCTCCACCGAAGCGTTTGGCCGCAGCCACGACGTTGCGGATGGTCTCTTGGGATACCAGGGGTCGCGCGCCATCGTGCACGAGAACGTAACCGTCGAACGAATCAGGGATCGTCGAGATACCCCTCCAAACGGAGTCCTGTCTCGAATCGCCGCCCGGAACGATCTTCAGATTGTCACCGGGCGGGAGCCATCGGGTTATCCACTGAGCGTGCCTCTCGAAATCATCGCGGGGTAGAACGACCACGACGCTATTGACATCCGGAGATTCAACGAAGCGCGCGACGGTGTGCGCCAGGAGGGGTTTTCCCACGAGGTCCAGAAACTGCTTGGGCCGGGGAGCGCCAACGCGGGAGCCTGAGCCGCCGGCCGCGACGATGGCGATGGTATCCTGGCTCCGCCCCTTCGTCACGGCGGTGACCCCGCGGCGTGACGCGCCCCGGTGAACCGCGACACGCGCTCCGCCGTGTGCTCGAGCCGCCTCGCCAAGAGATCTTTTTTCATCATGCTCGGCGCAAAGATGACCACCAGCGCTCGCCGGGTGTTCTCGGAGATCGACGCGCGGGCGGAATCCGACGTCGGATTACCAAAGGGCCCCTTCGCGTCGGCCAGGCAGATGCGGCCATCGAGATGCACCGGCCCCTTGCGGATCCCCGGGTAGCTTTCGCCCGATCGACCGAGCCGCGCCTCCATCGGAGGAACGAGGGTCTCGAGATCGTAGACACCATAGGAA